>JBFFMO010000449.1:0-4505 GCA_041554035.1 Allomicrovenator sp.
AGGGCTCTACTGGGCCAGCGTATTGATCATCGTCGCCGTGTCTTTGTTGGCGTTACACGTGCTTGTTCTTGGGCGCGGATATCGAGGAAAAAAGCATGATTAACGCGTTAGAAAACAAGGGGTATCTGTGTCTTTCCTGCTGATCTACACGCTTGTTTTTACGTTTTTTATCGGGGCGGCGATCGGGAGTTTCCTCAATGTCGTCATCTACCGAGTGCCTGCGGGCCTTTCGGTTGTGCACCCGCCCAGTCGATGCCCGAAATGCGAAACCTCGATCAAATGGTACGATAATATCCCGATTCTTTCGTGGATTCTTCTGCGCGGAAAATGCCGCAAGTGCAAGACCCCCATCTCGCCGCGCTACGCGCTTGTCGAGCTGCTAACCGCCGTGGTGGCAAGTCTGTTGTGGTACCTTTGGGCGTCCCAAATCCTGACGCCAAATGCCAGCCCGGACGACATCCCGTGGGCGTGGTTGATGATCCCCTGGACGCTCAAATTCATCTTCATGTCGCTCCTCATCGTCATCACATTTGTCGACTTGGATCACTTCATCATCCCGCATTCATTCACCATTCCCGGAATGGTGATTGGGCTGGCGGCCCCGTGGATTTACAACTTTGCTCTTGGCCACGAGTACCTCCTCTACATCTGGCCCCCGGTCACTCCATGGACCAGCCTCGCCGGTTTTGTGCTTGGGGGTTTGGTCGTGATCTTGGTGTTTTATCTCTACCTTGCTGCTCGAGGTGTTGAGGGTATGGGAGGTGGAGACGTGACGTTGATGGCGATGGTTGGGGCTTGGCTGGGTTGGCCAGCACTGGTCTTCATCTTTTTTGCCGCGAGCGTGCAGGGTCTGATTGCGGCTGGTGCTGCATGGGCCTTTGGCTTCGACTACCTCAAGGACGGTGCCGAGGTGTTTGCCGACGACCTGCCACTTGGTCTGCGCGAACCCAAAGTCGAGGGCGAAGACGTTCCCGAAGTGGAACTTCCAGACACGGTCCCTGCCGGAAAGATGGCGGTGCCTTTTGGCCCCTTCATCGCTCTCTCAGCGGCTGAGTTTCTGTTGCTCGGGCCCTGGCTGCCTGCGGAATTCTCGCTGTCCTACATGTATTACTGAGGTGATTCATGGGTAAGCAGTGGCCCGGAGGGCTAAGAGTTCAGGCGCTACTCGGGTTTTCCCTTCTGATTGCCGTGACCTTCGGACTGCTAGGATTGGTGACCGACCGCATCGTGGAATCCCGACTCCGCAACGCATACGTCTCGCGAATCGAAGCGTTTGCGATGGCTCAACACGTGGCAAACCTTGAAGCGCTGCCCGCCGACATCGAATCGGTTCAGCGTCTTGATGTGATCACCTTGGATAATAGCGAGTGGAAAGACGGTCGTCTCATTGTCGAGGTGGCCGGAAGCCCTGGGACACGCGTGATTGCGGCCCGTAAATTTGACCTCGAACTCGCCTCCACACGACGTCTCGTTGGGACCTTTTTGGTCATGGAGGCGTTGCTCCTGCTCACCTTCGTCTACGCCCTTTTCACGTTCCTCGTCGTCAGACCGTTGCGCGCCATCGGTGTCGCCGCCGATCGCGCGTCGGCGGGGGATTTGGCCTCGTCCATCACACTGCTGCCGCCCAACGAGTTCGGACGCGTAGGGCACAGCTTCAACTCCATGCTTCATCGACTTGATGAAGGGCGAGTCGAGCTCGAACTCCGACTTACCGCGTTGGAGAGAGCCAATACACAGTTGGCGGCCGCCCAGGCTTCACTGGTTCGGTCAGAGAAGTTGGCGAGCGTTGGCCAACTTGCGGCAGGCATTGCGCACGAGATTGGCAATCCACTTGCGGCCGTCTCCGGGTTTAATGAACTCCTCTTGGACGGGGGCATGGAAGCCCACGAACGACGAGACCTACTGGAGCGCACCCAGGTTCAGGTTCAGCGCATTCGTGGAATCATTCGCAAACTCTTGGATTTCAGCCGGGACGATGAGGCGGAGATTGAAGCCACATCCGTCGCGAAGTGCGTCGCTGAGGCGATCGAATTGGTGTCTGCGATGCCGGACGCCCGCGAAGTTGAATTTCGGGTTCAAAGCGGCGGGGGCCTCGTGGCAGGGGCCCATGGCGAGTTGGTTCAGGTCGTCGTGAATATCTTGATGAACGCCGTTGACGCGCTCGCGGGCCGTCCTTCACCCATGATTACGATGACGAGCGTTTCGAAGGACTCCGTTGAGGAACTGATCATCAGCGATAACGGACCGGGCGTTCCGACCGAGATTCAACGTCAGATTTTTGAGCCGTTTTTTACGACCAAGGACCCGGGCGAAGGCACTGGGCTTGGCCTTGCCATCAGTTCCCGTATTTTGGAGCGTTTTGGGGCTCAAATCGCAGTGGATACCTCGGATGAAGGGACAACCTTCGTTCTGAGATTTCGCAGGTGGGAATCATGATGTGGAGAGCACGGGTAGTTTCAGCGATCGGTGTCATCGGATTGGCCCTCGCGTTCCTTTATATTTTTGCGGTGTTTTTGGCGTTTCAACCCGGGTTTTCGGACCTCACCTACCTCTTCGTGGGTAGAAGTGATCGCGAACTCCCCCTCTTTGTGCTCACCGCGTTGGTTCCTTACAGCTTGCTCATGGCCCACCTCTATCTCAGAACGAAACTCGGTGGCGTCTTCTTGAAGCACGGCGGGGTGGACGAGGCGATCACATACACTTCAGACAAAGTGAAACCTTCGTTGATGCGGTCTTCAACCGAGGCCGCGTTCCATCGTCTCTTTCTTGCAAAAGCCTTGGTCAGAAGACTTCGTTATGACGAGGCGCTCAAAGTCCTGGACGATGTGAAGGCTGTGCCTCGGCGTCTCAAGGACGAGTACTTGCGGTGGACCCTCGAAGTCT
The DNA here is from genome assembly GCA_041554035.1 of Allomicrovenator sp. Taxonomy (GTDB): domain Bacteria; phylum Myxococcota_A; class Bradymonadia; order Bradymonadales; family Bradymonadaceae; genus JBFFMO01. Next base: position 2,884 of record JBFFMO010000449.1, read on the forward strand.
TACTTCGAAAAGAAGATCTCGTACGCGCCAACCAACTGGTCGAAAAGATTCACTCCTCCAAAAGCGAAGCCGCTGGCTGTGCATGGGCGGCCGTTGCGGAATTGGCCGTGAGACAAAATGATAAGGCGCTTTTCGACACGGCATGGAAAAACGCCATCTGGGCCCTGCCTTCCACCCACCCGCGACTTGCTTTCACTGCGCTCAGCGCAGCGCGTCGATTTGAGATTCCACCGGCAGGCGACGACGCCACCGGCTTTTTGAACGAAATTCCCGGGGCTGGCTTGGAATGGGCAGCCATGCGGGGCAACACCGAACCTGACGTACTCGCGGATGCGAGATCCAAGTGCGTCGCAAAAGGACTTCAAGCCGATGACCATCATTCAGACTGACAACCAGGTTCGTGAGATCCTTCTGACCATTAAGACGATCGCGATCGTCGGGGCGAAGCCCGACGGAGGGCCCGCCGAGCGCATTCCAGCTTACCTCCACCAACACGGTTACAAGGTGATCCCTGTGAATCCAAAATTGCTTGAGGTCGCTGGAATCGAATCGGTGGCAAACCTCGATGATGCGGGGCCCGTCGATGCGGTCGTCTTCTTCCGTCGCGCGGAAGCGATCCCCGGTCATCGAGACGAAATGCTACGAGCAAAGCCCCACGTGGGCTGGATGCAACTTGATATTCGAAATCCTGAAGAGGCCGCGATTTGGGACGAAAACGGCATCGACGTCGTGCAGGACCGCTGCATCATGGTCGAGCACCGTCGGTTGATCCTCTAATCCCTACAAGGCATAGAGTTTTTGACCCATCTGATGTACGATGGCGGCTCAGAGGAGATGCTCGTGCAATTAAGGCTACTTACACTCGCTGCCGGCTCCATTGGGGCCGTCACAGGTTTCTTGTTATCCGTTGGGTTTTGGGCGATTCAAAATTGGGCCGCTCCACTCGAACCCATGATGTATCTGGGCGGCGCCTTGCTTGTCGTCTACGGCCTGTTGATTTGGGGTTGGGTGGCCGTTTCGCGAAAAGACGCCCAGGAAGGTGGCGGCCGCGAAACCGCGAATACACGAAATTTCAAACGCCTTGCGGCCTTGATGTTTCAAGTGCTCGTGGGGGTCTGCGCGCTCTTGGTTTCAAGCCTCTGGGCGTTGGACTCCGTCCGTGAGCAGGCGCTCTTAACCTTCAGCGACCGCGGGCCAAGCCTCTTTGTACCCGCACTTCAGGACCCCAGTGCCCGTGTGGTCGAACAAGCCTGCAACTTGCTTTTTGAATCCGGTGTGCTTCGACAGGAAGAGTACATCAAAGCATCTTTGATGAACCGTCCTGGTGTGGCGTCAAAATGCCTGTCGACCGCACGAGCCAAGGGGCATTTTGGCGTCGAGATGATCGGCAACTCCTTGATGACCAAATGGAGACAAGATGTGATGAGCGCGGGTTCTCGAGAAGCCGCCTTCGCATGTGAGCGCGCAGCGCAATTCTCGGTCGTGTCCGAGGTCTCTCAACTCGGTTCAGGGGATGCGGCGCTGCTCGAATGCTCGCTGGCGGCCGGAGAAGGCACGGTGAGGCAATGCTGTGCTGAGCAGCTCTCCGCACGTGGCGACCTTGCTAAGATTCTGGGTGCTGA
>JBFFMO010000450.1:0-4483 GCA_041554035.1 Allomicrovenator sp.
GCGCGATTTCCATGGCGTAGGTGTCCGCCTGAGCGCCAAACGCGGTGGCAAGGGATTCCGCTGCAAAACGATGCAAGGTGCGCGAAACCACTGAGCCCACAGACTTAAGCAGGTAGTCGCGCAGCAGCCCGTGGGTAAACGAGTACCAGTCGTCTCCTCGGCCTTCGATTTCGGTGATGAAGCCCTCAGCCACCAGCCGGTCGAGGTCGTAATCGAAATGCTGAATGATCGGCCCATCGCCGCTCATCTGGACCATGCCGTGGAGCACGTCGTATTGAAAACGCAGGCCAGCAACGGCCATGAATTCCAAGATTCGATGCAGACGTCCGTCGATATTCAGATGTGCTTCAGCCTGTTCGATGCGCACCCGGAAAAGGTCGGCCAGCGATGGCGGAACCGCTTTGGCAACCTGAACCAGGTCGATCGCTCTCCAAATCTGGTCGGGCCCTTGTTCGAGCAGGCCTTCTTCGCGCAGGTATCGAATCAAGAAGGACATGTGCAGCGGATTTCCTGCCCCGCGCTCCATGATCACGCGTGCGAGTTCGTCGTCGGTGGGCAAGAGGGCGTTGACGAGCTCTCGGCCCATATTTCCGCTGAAACGCTCCAGCGCGATCTTCTCGACGGTCTCGCCCAGGTACCGACTCAGGCCGCTTAGGCGGGTCTCCAGCTCGGGACGCTCCGCCAGATCTTCAGTACGGATGGTGCACAACACCAAGACGGGAATGCGTCGATGACGCAATTCAACCGCCAGATAGTCCAGGAAATCTGCGAGTTCGCGACCGGCCCAATGGACGTCGTCCAAAATGATAAGGCGCGGTTTGCGAGTCGCACCAACCTCAAGCACTCGAAGGATCGTCGCAAAAAGAGCCGACGTGGAAACCGACGCAGGGCGTGTGTCTTCGTGACTTGTCGGCCGAATAAAATCGGTCATCGCGGCGGCGTCTTCGGGCGAGGTATGGCCCCATTGAGTCAGCCGCTGTTCCACACGCTGAGCGACCTGAACGCGAGGAAGGCCTCGGGTTCGAAACATCGATTCCAGAACATCCTGAACTCCACGAAGGCTCGATGAGCCCCCACGGGTGAAGGTTCCGACGTTTGCCCGCATCGTGCCTTGTTCTTCGACGGTTTCTTTGATCCAATTGGTCAGGCGGGTTTTGCCGACACCGGCTTCGCCGTTGACCAACACCACGGCTCCCCGTCCCATCTCAGTCACCCGTCGAACGAGCTCCATGAGTTGGTCGCGCTCGGGGACCCGGCCCACAAACTCAGTGCGTTGAATGGGCGCCGACCAAGCTTCGGCCGGATCGCCGTCATCGTCCTTGCGCAGCGGATTGGCGACTGGAGTCAGGTGCTCTTGCACAGCGGCGATCGGAGCAGGGGTCCTGTTGGCTTCCGGGGCTTCCCTGGCCTCTTCCAGAAAGGGGCGAAAAGCGTTGCGCATTTCGGCCGCAGACGACCATCGATCCAGAGGTCGTTTTTCGAGCGCTCGCATGATCACCGCTTCGACGCCCGACGGAATACTGAGGCCGGCGCGAGCTTGAATCGCCGGAATCGGGTCGTGCACGTGTCGGCTCATCACGGCCAGTCCGCGATCCTCACCAAAGGGCGCTTTGCCCGTGATCATCTCGTAGAGCACCAGACCAAGATTATAGAGATCGGTTCGCGGGCTGAGATTTCGATCCCCCATGGCCTGTTCTGGACTCATGTAGCGGGGCGTACCGACGACTTCGCCACGCATGGTATCGCGATCCATCTGCTCTGGTTCGGGGTCTGGATCCAGATCCGCCATGCCCGCGATCGTGGCGATGCCGAAATCCACCAGTTTGGGGATGCCGATCGAATCAGGAAGATGTGCGCCAGAAAGCACGACGTTGTCGGGCTTTAAGTCCCGGTGGATCACGCCACGCGCGTGTGCGTGGGCAAGTCCGGCCAGAAGTTGTTCGGCGAGCTCCAGGACGTTTCGCAGCGAAAGCCCGGATTCAACGGCCTGCGAAACGCTCGGGCCCTCGATGAGTTCCATCGCGATGAAGAGGCGTTCTAGATCGTCCGTACCAAAATCGTAAACCGCAGCGATATTGGGGTGGGCGAGCGCGGATGCCGCTCGAGCCTCACGCGCAAAACGGCGCCGAATCTGGGCGTTGCCAGCGTATTCATCACGTAGAAGTTTGAGCGCAACGATGCGACCAAGTGGCTGCTGCGTCGCTCGCCATACTTCTCCAACACCACCACGCCCCATCAGGTGGTTGAGCACATAGCGCCCGTCTATGATGTGGGCATCACTCACAAAGACCCCATTTGGTTCCAACGGCGCCCCTATTAGGCCTTCCCGCTCAGCGCCGCAAGCCCAAAGATAACATAAGCGCGGCCGGAACTTCGACGCTATCGCGGCAGGGTCAAGGAGCAGCGCCCCGAGGTATCGTTGGTCGCCAATCTTGAGCCGGTTTCGGTCACGCGACGCCATCAGATTCAGGTTCGAAAATGTCGTGGTGACCGTTGGTGTTGAGATCTCTATCGATTTTTTTGCCAGCATGCCTGTGCCACCTACACTGACGTAGAAGCACGGTGCTTTACACCAAGGCCACGGATGAACCGTGACCGGCTATCCAAGGAGCGGATATGAACAACGTCATCGAATTGCAGGCCGAACGTCGTCGCCGACGCAGTGCAAACACTTACGAGGCGATTCGCCTCCAGCTTGAGCACATCTACAAGACTCAAAACCTTCGCTGTTTCACCCTTGGTGACACACGAGGACTCACGCTTTCGTGGGCAGGCAACAACAGCGAAGCCGAGATCCTGAGCGCTTACGCGCCGATCCTTGCGACCTGTGTTGACCGTGACCGCCGCGCTCAGATCTTTGACCGCCTGCGCACCTTTATTCCCGAGGCCACCGAGAAGTCTCTCGAGATCCGCACCTTCACGGTGGACGGCGAGACCTTGCATCTTTGTGTGATGAGCCAAAGCGGCGTCAAACATACTGACCTCTATCGCGCGGTTTCGGGCGTGCGTCGTATCTTCGGGCAGGCTGAATGGGCTGCCTGATGGGTAGACTTCTACCGGACGACCTTGGATGAATCCAAAGACGTCTTGTTGAATAATGGGTGACGAATGGATGGCAGAAAGGCTCGGTCGCTTGACCGGGCCTTTCTGCGTTCTAGAAGCGGCTTGCTATTCGATTCTGATTGCGCGAAACCTAAAGGTACAAAGCCTGAGTTGACCCACGGACGGGCGGCATGCGCCCATTGCATGAGAGCAAAATGCGGAAAAACTTCGTACTAGACACGAACGTTCTTCTTCACGATCCCCGCGCCTTTCTGGCGTTTGAGGAAAATAACGTGATCATCCCCATCTTCGTCATCGAAGAGATCGACACGTTCAAAAAACAGATGACAGAACTTGGGCGCAACGCGCGCGAGATCAGCCGCCTTCTCGATGAGTACAGGCAGCTCGGAAGCCTTCGCGATGGCATCCCAACCCCCGGCGGTGGAACCCTGCGTGTGGGATTCATCCCCAAAAAGCTCAGCGAAGAAGTCACGAACGCGCAGCTGAAGGATAATTTGATCCTCGCTGTCGCGCTCAAATTCAAAGACGACGAGCCCGATTTGCCGTGCATCCTGGTGACAAAAGATACGAATCTTCGCGTTCGTGCCGACGCGCTCGATCTGGTCGCCGAAAATTACGAGGAAGACAACGTTTCGATCACCGAGCTCTATCCTGGCGCGTGTGAAATCATCGTCAGCGACGAGCTGATCGATGAGCTTCATGACGAAGGTCAGCTGCCCTTGAGCGACAAACGTTTTGTCCCGACCCGAACAGATAGCGACGATTTTAATCCCGGCGCGCGGATGGATCGTTTTTACGACAACGAATACGTGCTGCTCAAAAGCGATTCGGCGTCCAATCAGACGACGCTTGGTCGAGTGAAAATCGAAGACGAACAACCGATGTTAAGGCCACTCGCACGTCGGAATCGCGACGATGTCTGGGGTGTGAGGCCACGAAATAAGGAGCAGGCGTTCGCGCTTGATGCGCTGCTGGACGACGACATCGCGCTGGTGACCCTGCTTGGGAAAGCCGGTACGGGCAAAACCCTGCTCGCGATCGCTGCGGGACTCAGGAAGGTCACAGACGAACAGAAATTCCAGAAACTCATTGTTTCGCGACCCATTTTTCCAATGGGCCGAGATATCGGTTATTTGCCTGGAACGATGGAAGAAAAACTCAACCCGTGGATGCGCCCCATTTTCGATAATGTCGAATACCTGATGGGTCTGACACGGGCGGATAAAAAGGCAGGCCGAGGCGCGGAAGAGCTTATCGATCTGGGAATTATCGAGATCGAACCGCTGACCTATATCCGTGGCCGCTCAATTCCGAACCAGTTTTTCATCGTGGACGAGGCGCAAAACCTCACACCCCACGAAATTAAAACGATCCTGACGCGAATTGGTGAGGGTTCTAAATTGATCCTCACTGGCGACCC
>JBFFMO010000451.1:0-4480 GCA_041554035.1 Allomicrovenator sp.
GGCAGTTCCTTCGAAAAATGGCAGTTCGGCCAGATCCGCCAGCCGGTCCAACTCTTCCAGAATCTCATAGGTCTTTTCAGCAATATGCATCAACACAATTTTGAGCCCAGAGCCGACGACACCAATCGAATCGGCGATGATTTGTCATCAGTTGATGACCGGATCTCGGGCCGTGACAGGTTCAATCGGTTGCTAAAGGTGATGAAAAGTGGGATAAGCGCTTACACCCGGAGGGCACTTCATGGCGCTGGATTGGCATCTCATCGAGAGCGACGTTGATCGCGAATCGGTTTTGCAAAAGCTGTCGTCGTCATTAGAGCGCGCGACCCCTACCAAAGACGACGTCCTGCGCGTCGAAGCACTCCTGCGCGACACCTCCATCCCGACCGAACTTCGACGAAATGTCTCCCGCGCGTTGCTCAAGCACACACGCCGCGAATCGACGCAACGGCTGCCCATGTTGTGGACTGCGAGTTCGCGTGACGAAGAGTTTCGCGCCACCGACGAAATCGTGATGTTTGACACCACGGTCGTGGCCTCAAGCCATGTTCCCAACGACACGCCCACGGCCGAGCGGAATTGGGACGAAATGCCTCTGCCTGCGGATGCTACCGATGGGTCGGGCATTCTGTCGTGGAGCGTCGACGCCTTGTTGGAGTTCGTTCCTGATGGACCTCATTCTTTGCGGTTCCATCGTCGGGTCTACGAAGGTGTGACCACAGAAAACACGCTGGCCCTGCTGCGACGCGGCATGCTCCTGGGGATGGACGTTTTTAAGGAAAATGGTTGGGTTCGGATCGTCGATCATGCGGACTTTCAGCCACTGGTCACTGCTTTTGAAAACGAAGCGCTTCGGGTGATGTCACGGTGCGATATCGTTCCGGAACTTGAGACCCTTGAAGACCTGGTGGCGACCGCAGACATCACGCGGCCCTTGGAACCGGACCCGAGCTTTCCCTTCGAAGACCTCGACACGCTCTTTGACGATGAACCGCAGACCGTTGAGCTTGGTGCACACGACGAAGAAGAAGAAGAAGACGAAGACGACGAAGACGACGATTACACGTCCAAATTCGACGAGGGCGACCGCGCCCCCAGACCATTGCCTCCGGGGCCGTTGGCACTCGCGGCCTCACATGGCACGGAGTTCGACCGCCAGGGCGACACGATGGTGGCCAGACCGTCAAAAACGGCTCATTTGCCCCAATTATCCAAGGCGACTCTGACGCCGACCGTTCGTGATCTGGGCAGGAATCTAGAGGTTATTGAAGAACCGATTTCGATTCGCCCTCCCTCAAACGAAGTGAACACAGCAAGGCTGCCCGCGATCCCGGTGCCGATTATCGCTTCCGAGTACGATCAAGGCTCAGACAAGACCCCGAAAACCAGGCGCGGCACAAAAGCGGTCGCCATCATGATGGCCTTGGTCGCCGTCTCGGCCGCTTCTTTCTTGGCCTATAAGACCTTTTCGGCTCCCCCCGTCCCAAAGGTCATCTCGATTGCCGCGGAACCCTGGCGAGCGATTGCCGAAGCCACGCGACAGGTTGAAGCCGCGAGCCAAATCAGGATCAATCACCCTGAGTTTTTGCTTCAAGCCGCGACAAGCTGGGCCCATCTTGACCACCCCCAACACGCGGCCGGGCTGATGGAGCTGGCGTTCGAGGGTGCGCCGGGCGCCGCAGCGGCGGTTGATATCGCGCGCATGAATGCCCAGGCTGGCAACTTTGAAGACGCTCGCGAATGGCTGCAAAAAGCTTCCGGGCTTGGCGCACCGGATGCCGAAATTTTACCACTCCTGAGTGAGTCATTTCGCGAAGACCCGCGCCTCCGCCTCGGCTCCATTCCGGTCGTGCTGAACGAAAAAGGCTCTTTGACCTGGGACGCAAAAAAGCGTCATTTTCGGATCTCGGAGAACAACGAGCAGACCGGGTACTTCGTCCCCAATTGGCGTGGAAGGCAAACCTGGGCAGCGCAAGTGGCCGAGAGCCGACTTTGTGAAGCCATGAATTGCCCTCACCGCGTTCCCAACGCCTATCCAGCGCGCCTAAACGTTGGAGAGATGAAGCTTCCTCGAGGTGTTCGGCAAGACAGCCGAGGAATGATCGAGGGCGCGTTTATTGAGGCGCCAGAAATTGAGTTGATGCGCACGCCCGTTGAAATGCAAAGTGTATGGGCCGGCTGGCTTTCAGCCGATGCGCCGCTGCCTTCCGGACCCTACGCCGCTCGCCTGCTCGCCTGGGATCGGCTCGATCCCAACCTTCGACCCGACTTCGCAAACCTCGCGGCTCCGACCTTGAGTGCCCTGGAATTCTCGCGTCAGGTTTCCAGCATCTTTATCGTTGATGCGTTGGTCCGAAATGATGCTCGTGCATCACGGCGCAGCCAGGATTTTGGGTATACAACGGGGTTTGATGGCACCCATCTGGTGTCGATGCGAGCCTCGTCGATGCCCTCAAGGATGCCGTCGCGATTGCGTGACCGTTTGGATGCCGTTGAACGAATCGACAGATTCGAATGGCTCGCGCTCCAGGCCATGACTCCGGACACGATGCACGGCGTTTTTGACGCCTTGAGTGCCAAAGAGCGACAGATCATCTGGCAAGAACGGTCCGCCCTGATTGAGCGCTACTCAAGGCTCGTCAAAGAAAAGGGCGCGCTAAATATCCTGCTTCCAAGGTAGATTCATGCCGTGGCTGATGAAGACAGAGCCCGAAGAGTACGGGCTTGAAGACCTCAAAAAATCTGGCGTGGGGCGATGGGATGGCGTGCGCAACTATCAGGCTCGCAACCACATGAAGGCTTGCGTGGCCAACGACCAAGTCCTGATCTACCACTCGGGCAAAAACCCGAAAATAGTTGGAATCGCAGAAGTGGCTAGGGCCGCCTACCCCGACCCTGCGCAATTCGATCCCCAAAGCGACTATTTTGATGCCAAGGCAACACCCGAAAAACCACGTTGGGTCGCGCTGGATCTGCGTTATGTCGGGGAATTAAAAGAGCCTGTTTCGCTGGCGACCCTGAAGTCGGACGAGCGATTCCAAGACATGGAGATGTTGCGACAGACCAGGCTATCTGTGGCTGAGGTTGGGCAGGCCCATTTCGAGCTCATACTCGAGCTCGGTCAGGGGCTTTTAGAAAGCGGCGCTTAGGCCGATCCCAAGATTCCAGAACATCCCGTCAGTCTCCAGGACGCCGATATCATTTCCGACGCGATTCCAAGACGAGGATCCGCTGTCGAGTTCGTCGAAGCGCGCCTCGGTTTGCATCTGCCACCCGAGCCGTCCGCCGGCCACCAGACGAAGCACCGCGCCAGAATCAAAGGTCGATATGTCTTTGACGTAATCCAAGCCGGCAAAAGCCTCGGCCGCCACATCATGGGTAAAATCTGAACGGACGTCGTCGGCTCGAACCGTCATGTCCTGAAGTGCATAACCGACTCCGAGTCCGGCGAGCGGCCGAAACATGTCCCAGATCTTGATTCCATACTCCCCGCCAACCATAAATCGATGACGGCTCCATTCGAGCTCAACATCACCCGCGAGTCGATCACTCGGGGCCACTGAAGAGCTGTCGTAGCTTAAAAATAGGCGCAGTCCCTTCAGCTGTCCCTCCCCAAGGCCGTAGCCCAATTGAAGGGTGGAGTAAGGCAAAAGGTTCGAGTCTTGAAGCGCATCGAACGACTCATCAGTCGCAATCTGCGAACCCATGCGAAGATTGATATCAAATTCGTTTGCCAGCGCTTCGGACGAGATGAGCGATAAAAACGCTCCAAATATCATGATCCATTTTTTCATTTTAATTCTCCCGTCCCAAAAAATTATCCACAAATACATTTTCATAAACGGTCGCCGTTTCTGGGCGAGGATCGTTGGCGTCAAGCACCGTAAACGAGCCCAGTCGATTGACGTGCGGGACGATCAAAACCTCGCTCTCGGCGTCGAAATGAACGCTGGTACCGGCGAGCGGAAGCTCAAAATTGGTGGGGTGACCGTCGCTTCCAAAAATCGTCAGGTTGGGCAAAGTCCGATAGACGACGTAGGCAAAAGTCCCGTCAAAAAGGACGTCTTTGAGCGCACCGCCTTGAATCGGGATATCGTTATTTTTCTCGAGATTCAAAAGCGAGAAACCCGATGACGGATGGAACACAATCGCCTGGTCAGCCACCGAGGTCGAAAGCTCGATGCGCTCGGGCAATCCCTCAAGCCGAATCGCGTCAACACTGCGCCCCACCGTGGGTTCGTCGCCTTCGATCGGAATCAATTCCGGGCGAATGATCGCGACCAACTGAGAATCGGGTGAGTAGGCAATCACACGCACTTCTTCTTTCAGAACACCGTCTTCTTCGACGGTGGTCGTAAAGGGAAGCAGGCGAGAGGCTGGCCGTGTCATGGGCAACGTGAGCGTGACGCTCACGTCGGACACGGTGTCCACGAGCGTGAACGTATTTGTGAAGGAAGAGATCGCCAAAAGCCGAGTGGAA
>JBFFMO010000452.1:0-4478 GCA_041554035.1 Allomicrovenator sp.
AAACGCCACCGAAAAGCCAGCCTCACGAAAACAGCCAATCACCGCCTCGTGGTGGCGCAACGACGCCAGGCCAGGATTCAAACGCGACTCCAACAAAGGCGTCGCCCAGGGATGCCTGGAAAGCACTTCACGTGCTGACACACAGCGCCGACGCATCGCGGCTTTCCAGTCCCCACCTTTTGCGGGGAGCTCCATCTCGCTGAAAACGATGTCGACGATGCCGTCGATGATGTCCTCACGATGGGCAACATGATTATAAAGCGACATCCCAGCGACACCGAGCACTTGCCCCAATTTACGCATCGAAAGCGATTCAAGTCCGTCGGCGTCGGCCAATTCGATCGCGGCGCGAAGAACGCTCTCACGCGTTAAACCCGCCCTATTTCCCACTTTGCCTTTTTTCGCCATGACTACCTCAGGGACCAGAGCCCAGAACGAGTGCGGTGATTCTCTATGTCTTTACCAAAGGCTTGACAAGCTAAGAGAGCGCATCTAACTTACGCCGTAAGCTTACAGTGTAAGCACAAATTTTCGAGAAGTAAAAAGATGTCTCAATTTGAGTACCCACAAAAAGCAGCCCCAATGAACTTCAAAACACGCCTTCTGGAATACCAATCCGTTCTCGCAAACGAATCACGCGCCGATCGTTCTGCTTACGAAGCAACACTCATCGCGGAAGCCGCAAGCGGCGATGGCGTGGCGTTCAGGGTCATTAGCGACGCTCATTACCCCCGCATTTTCAGAGTCGCTCGCAGAATCGTCCGCACGCAGGAGGACGCCGCCGATGTCGCGCAGGACGTGCTGATCATCTTGCACCGTAAGCTCGATTCTTTCCGCGGAGAATGCGAGCTTGGCAGCTGGTTGCATCGCGTCAGCGTGAACGCCGCCCTGATGTTCCTGCGACGCAACTCCCGACATCGAGGGCATTTCGGCGACGACGTGATGGCCGCGATTCCTTCCAGCCTTGAGCTGCATCAGGTTACAGAAGACCGCGAACAGCTGCGCATCCTGCAAAAAGCGTGGGAGGAGCTCTCAACACCTCATCGAGAAGCCCTCGACCTTCGAGTGGCGCACGACGAATCGTTGGAGACCATCGCCGACCGTTTGGATATCTCGATGTCCGCCGCAAAATCTCGAATTCATCGTGCGCGGATCGTCCTTCATGCGCTCGCGGGAGCTGTCTAGAACATCACGGAGTGTCAATCCGGTTCGTCGCCCAGGGATTTCTGCACAAACGCCCATGCGATGCGTGCGTCGGCGAAGGCCTGAACCAGGTCAGACCGAGCCTGAGTCAATTCAGTGGTAGCGTCCAACACATCCAGACTCTGAGCCCGGCCAGCATCAAAAAGAATCTGCATCGTATCAAACGAGTGCTCCGCGCTTTTTAATGCTTCTTGGGCTGCCACGATTTTTGCCGTTGCCGTGGTGTAAGCCTGACGCTGCCGTTCGACATCAAGCCGAATCAAGTCCCGAGTCTCCTCGACATTTCGGCTCGCCGCCCGCGCCTCGGCCTCGGCCGCCTTCATCCCATAATACGTCACGCCCCAATCCCATGCGGTCCAAGACATGATTGCCGACAAATCCCAGGTGCCGTCAAACTCGTCGCGGGCTGGGAAATAACGCTGGTTAGGACGGTCGTAATTATAGCCAAATCGCAACGACACCTGCGGCCAAAGCGCTGACGCCTCGATATTCACTCGCTCCGCTGCCATGGCTGCATTTGTGGCCGCGATGGCGACCTCTGGTCGATTGGCCAGCGCATGAGCCACCAAACCCCCGACATCCGACGAAGAATCCTGAGTCGCATCGACGATATCGGCCAGCATGAGCGGGGTTGTGGAAGGGACGCCAATGAGCGTCGTCAGGGCCAATTGGGCGCTCGCTTCGGCACCCTGAGTCTGAACCGAGGCAACTCGTGCCGCAGCGACACGGCTGCGAACTCTCGAGATCTCAAGCTCTGTGGCGCGACCTGCATCGCTGAGCAGTTCAATCTGGCGCAAGTGCTCCTCGAGCGCCGCCACCAAAATATCGGTGTCCTGACGCATTTGCCGCGCCTTAAGCAGGTTAAAATACGCCTCCTGCGAAATCGCACGCACGTCCGCACGTTCAAATCGAGTCCGGTCTTGGGCAAGCTGCTCAGCATATTCAGTGATGCGGTAGGCACTGCTCAACGCAAAGCCCGTAAACACAGGCTGATCGAGCGCCATACGTAAGGAATATTGATTGTCCACAGCCTCGCCAAATTGCACGGTGCCGATCGTTCTCGGCTCAACATGGCTGACTCGGCTGTAGCGCGCGCTCAGCGTCAATTTGGGTAAAAAACGTCCAAACGCTTGGTTGCGCCGATAAATAGCGGCCTCCAATTCGTCGTTCCGCATTTTGGATTTGCGACTGTGTGCAGACGCCATTTCCACGGTTTTGTTCAAGTCGAGTTCTAGACTTTCTTGCGCCATCACAGGACCTGCAAGAAGGGCGAAACCCAAATGCAAAATCAAGACGATAAAATAATTCGGTAATTTTCGTTTCATAGCTCCCGCCCTTCGCCGGCTTCCTCGTAAGTCTTGCCGTCGCGGATATGGTAAATGCGCTTGAACGTCGGAATGATCTTTTCATCGTGGGTCACCACGATAATCGCCGTCTGAAATTCGTGCGCCAATCGCCCCAGGATCTTCATCACCGCCAGGGCGCGCTCGCCGTCGAGCGGTGCCGTAGGTTCATCGGCCAAAATAATCGGCGGCCTATTGGCCAACGCCCTCGCAATGGCCACCCGCTGTGCCTCGCCGCCCGACAATTCACTGACTCGCGCCTTCGCACGATGATGCACGTCCAAAGCGGTCAACATCTCCAACGCGGTTTTTCGCGCGACGGCATTGGGCACGCCGGCCAGCATCGGCAAAAGCGCGACATTATCCGTGGCATCTAAAAACGGAATCAAATAGGGAGCTTGAAACACAAATCCAATGCGGTCACGCCGCAGCGCGCGCAGGTCGGCGCGCTTCCAGCCGTCCTCGTAAATCACTTCGCTGCCCAGCGTGAAACGTCCCGAGGTCGGCTCAATCACCGCTCCTAATGACTTCAAAAGCGTCGATTTTCCAGACCCCGAGGGCCCAATCAGGCCCACGACCTCACCAGGCTCGATGCGCATGTTCACACCTTTTAATGCGTGCACAGCCGTCGGGCCACTTCCATAAGTCTTGGTAAGATTTTCGATAAGAATTGCAGGTTCTATTTTGATGATTTCATCCACTGATTGCCTCCGAGGGATCGATGGCCAAGGCCGCACGAATGGCCAATAAGGATGCAAGTCCACAAATCACGAGCGTGATGGCAAAAGCCCGTCCCGCATCGCCTGTTTCAAGCAGCACATATTTGGGGAAAACCGGCGCCCAGAGCGTCGCTGCAAATTTGCCCACAAAAAAGCCGATAAAACCAAGACCCAGCGCCTCTTGCATGATCATCGAGGCGATCGTGCGGTCGCGCGTTCCGATCAGCTTTAGGACGGCAATTTCCTTCACTTTCCCCATCGTCATTGTGTAAATAATGAACGCCACAATCGCTGCGCTCACGATGGCCAAAATCACCAAAAACAAACCAATTTGTTTGGCCGCGGTGGCGATGAGTTTTGCGACCAGAACCTCTTCCATCTCGGCATTGGTAAAGGCGTTCAGGTGTTTCCACCGTTTGATATTTTCGGCGACTTGTTGGGGTTCTTGTCCGTCTTCGACCCGCACCAAAATCGCATTCACGCGATGACTCGTGCTCTGAATCGCCTCGACGGCGCTCAAGATCCCAGGCTGACCCGGACGGTTCACCGCCGGATTAGCCGCGAGCCGATTTCGGTCATTGATAATCGCTTCATTATCTCGCAGAAACTGGGCCTCCTGCGCGTCTTTGAGCGGGATATAAACCATCGGGTCCCCGCCCGAAGAAACCATGCGTTTCGTGAGCCCCACGACGTCGTAATCGTCTCGGCGGATGCGAATTTTATCGCCCAATTTAAAACCGGTCTTGATATCAGCGACGGCCTCGTAATGGGCTTTGGCGATGGGCCGGCCCTCCGTCAAAAATGCCGGGCCGCCCATGCTTCCAGGCGTGTAGCCGGCCACCATCACCCGCAAATCCTTGCCATTATGGCTCACTTGGGTCGTCAGGTAAGCGACATTGCCGGTCTCGGCGACGCCAAGCAGTCCTTGAACCCCACGATACGCATCGTCAGGCAGGCTCGAAGCCTCGGCAAAAGGACCCAAGGTATTTTTCTGGACCACCCAGATATCGGCCCCACCTGCGCGCAGCAAAACCTTGGCATCGTCGACCATGCCCCGATAAACCCCGGCCATGGTCAACGTCACTCCGATCAAGAGCCCAAGACCCACCCCGGTCAGAACGTAACGACCCAGATGATTCCCAACATCACGACGAGCGAGGTTAATCATGGATTGGCCTTCTTTTCTTTGACTCGAGCGTCGTCTTTCAGCTGA
>JBFFMO010000453.1:0-4477 GCA_041554035.1 Allomicrovenator sp.
GCTTCTTGCCCTGGGCAATGCGTTGATGGACCCGACCATGAATGCGCCCGACCGCTTGAATGAAGCCGGACGCATGTTTAGGCAGGCATTGGACCTTAAAAAGGCCCTGGGTGACCGAATTGGCGTGGCCGAGGCGTATCGAAACCTCGGGCAGTTGGAAATCGAGCTCGGCAACCATGATGCCGCCGAAAGCCTTCTGCATCAGAGCCTTTCGCTGCATGAAGCCTTGGGGACTCAGTATTTCATTGCCGCCGTGCATAACGGTCTGGGCGTGGCTCACCTCTTCAAGGGTGATTACGCACGTGCCGAGCAACACCTTCAGCAATCACTCGAAATCTTCAAACGTCTCGGCGATCAAATCGCGATGTCCCATGTTCTGATGAACCTCGGTGAGATGTCGTTGAACACCGGCGACCTCGCCCGAGCACAGTCGATGTTGCGTGAAGCACGTCGAGTCAAAGAGTCTGTCGGAACCAGTTGGGCCGTCTACGATATCCGCAACCACCTCGCGATGGTTTCGATGTGGTTGGGCGAATTTGAAGACGCCGAAAAACTGCTTGAAGAGACCCTTCGCACCGTCGACCAGCACGGCACCGGAGAAGACCGAGCTGTGGCTCGAAGCCTGATGGGACTTCTTCGTTGTTTCCAGAGCCGACTCCAGTTGGCTGCTCTTGAGCTTGGTCGTGCGCGTGCTGACGCCGACGACCTTAGCATCGACCGGGTCACCCGTTTCTGCCAAGCCTGTGCGGCATTCTACGCCGGTCTGACCGAGACCGAATCCACCTTCCAGAACTTGATCGAGTCGATTCGAAACGAGCCGTTTTTCTACACGCTCGAACGCCGAGTCTTCCTTCAATTATTGGAGCAGTTGGCCTTACACACGATCAAGGCCGACCACTCACGTCAAGCCGCACGCCTGCTCCACACGGTCGCCCGTTTCTGGATTGAACTCGGCGACGCGGCGCACGGCGATGCTCTCTTGCAACAATCCAAACAAATCGAGTCGGGCCTGAACGACCGATAACCGGGGGAACGCCATGCCTGCACCAAAACTGAGCGAAGCTGATGTCGCCGAGCGACTGACTTTTACGCCTGAATGGAAACACGTCGGACACAAGATCCAGCGCCATATCCAATGCGATTCCTTTAATGACGCCATCGCGCTCATCAATCGAATCGCTCCGCTGGCCGATGAAGCCGACCACCATCCCGAAATTTTCAACGTTTACGATCGCGTAGAACTCGCTCTCACGACGCACGATTCGGGTGGGCTCACCCGCAAAGATTTCGACCTTGCCACAAAGATCGACGCCGTCATCTAAGATGTGCGATCGCACAAAGGCCTCCGCGTAGGCTTTTTGCAATCTGTTGTATTGCCTCTTGAATTCCTCATTTGCGCTGCTATGTTGCAGCGCACAATCGGATCGAGGCATCATGCACTACATTAATCTCATCATTGAGCGCCCGCTCATCTGGGGACTCTTCCTCCTCTACATGGCTTTCACCACCTGGCTGGCCTACCTCGGCCATCGCAAGACGAAAGACATCCAGAGTTTTGCCGTCGGCGATGGAGCGATGAACCCGGTTGTGGTCGGGATCACCCTCGCGGCAAGCATCGCGTCGACCGCGACCTTCGTGATCAACCCCGGCTTCGTTTACGTCCACGGGCTTTCCGCACTTATCCATCTGGGTGTCGCGGCCGGTTCGGGAGTGATCATCGGCCTGGCTGTAATGTCGATTGGCTTTCGCCGCGTCGGCTCCAAGACACGCGCGCTGACCTTGCCAGACTGGATTGGACGACGCTTCGAGTCTCAGGGACTCACGGTGTTTTTTGCCGCAGTGAACATGCTCTCGCTGACCTTTGTCGTGCTGATTGTGGGCGGCATCTCCATCGTCATGCAACTCACCCTGGGCCTTACCAATACCGAGGCCTTGATTCTGACCATTGGCTTCGTTTTTTCATACATCTTCATGGGCGGAACCTACGCCCACGCCTACACCAACACCTTGCAGGGTGCGATCATGGCCGTGATTGCGGTCGTGATCGTGGCCAGCGGCTTTGCGTTGCTTGGAGACGGCGTATCGGCAGCCTGTGCGACCATCGGCGCTCAGGACCCAAATCTGATACTCGCCGTGAACCCAGCTTCGCCGCTCTTTGGTTCATTCTTCAGCGTATGGGTCGCCGGCTTCATCATCGGTTTTGCGTTGGTTTCCCAGCCTCATATCATGATCAAGGCGCTCTACGTCAAAAGTGACCGCGACGTGTGGACCTATCTGGGCGTGTGTTTGGTGGTCAGCCTGACCTTCACCGCGCTGCTTCTGGTGGGCTTCTACGCCCACCTCTTGAATATCCCACCCGAGAAATTCGCAGATCCTGTGACGGGGCTCTTCCGGCAAGACCTTGTGATGACCGTCTACGTCACGGAGACGTTCTCTCCGGTGATGATCGCGATTGTCACGGTCGCACTCCTCAGCGCAGGCATGAGCACGCTAGACGGCATCTTGATCGCGCTCTCGTCGATTGCAGCGAATGACCTCTTCCTGAATCTCACGCGAAATAACCTGCTCAAGAACCTTGATGAACCGAGCAAGATGAAAGCCGCTCACCGAGCAGGGCAAGTCATTCTCATCGCTTTGGGAGTCGCGACATTCTTGATCTCACTCCATCCGCCTAAGCTTCTTGGGATTTTTGGTCAGGTCGGCGTCTACGGCATCGTGGCCGCAAGCTGCGCCCCGGTCCTCTTCGGGATTCTGGTTCCAACCCTCACCCGACGCTGGGTTTGGGCGAGCGCGGTGTTGGGACTCTCAACGCACCTGACTTTGTATTTTATCGGAAGTTGGGCCGCAAAATCAGCGGTATCGCTGAACGAGCTCGCCGAGTCTTCGTGGTGGGGCATGCTGGCCGACACCGCGGCCCCGCAGTTGGGCTGGCTTAATCCAGGCGTCACGGCAACCTACGGCCTGATCGTGAGTGCCTTGCCGATTCTGGTCTTTGTTGCGCTGACCTTCGGACGTTCTCAGTCTTCAGTTTTTGGTTCTCAGCCCTCGGCCTAGGCGAAGCCTTTGGCCCAGTATTGCGACCTGCGACTGGTCCGCCTTGTGATTGGTGCGCAGGCCCTATGTCCTGCAATGCGACCTGCAACTAGTCCGCCGGGCTCCAGCCCGGCATCGCGACTCGTGATTGGCCGTCGGCCAATCGCTCACCGCTCACCGCTCACTGCTTTCCGGGCTCCATCCGTCGATCATGACCAGGTTCGGCTTTTCGCCCAGAACATCGCAGAAGCCAGCGAAGAGCTGACCTGCATGGTACTCGGTAAACGGCGCATCGCTTGACGACGGCTGACGCAGCTGCGAATTGATTTCGCCTGATTGGCCCGACGCGTCACGTGCAAGCGCGACGTTCAGCTTGGTCTCAAGCACGCCGCCTTTGGCCCATCCAATCACATTTGCTGTCCCCGAATCGACGCGATCCACGATCCCAACATGGGTGTACCAGTCGTTGTTTCGACCGTCTGAATTGGCATCAAACACGTTATGAAAGAACACAACGTCGCCAATCTTTGCATTTGTATGGTGGACCTTCCCTTGTTTTTTGCACGATTTGTAGAGGTCTGAAATCGCGGTCACATCGGTCATCTCGACCTTGTTTGCGGCCAGAACCGCCACGACATATCGCGCGGCGTTTTCGGGCTGCCAACCGATATCCGGCCCTTTTCTACCCGTCTCTTGAGGCCGAGCTCCCACACGGCTTCCGGCCTTCACCGAGAGCGTGGGTGTCGTCTTGGCCTTGGTTGCCTTGACCGCCACGACCGCCTTTGGCTGAGGTTTCGGCGTGACTTTGGTCTTGGAAGTTTTGGGCGCATCAAGTTCTGACGAAGCGTACACAGCGTCTACCGCCACGTGGTCGCCAAAGGTCATCGGGTCGAACTCGCGATTACGACGTTGGGCCGGATGATACTCGGCCTGCAGAAGAGGCGACTGATAGACATGAAATGGAGCCCCCTGCCCGGCCGCACAGCCCGAACCCGCTGAAATGGCCACCAATATAAACAAGAGTCTACGCATCTGATCTCCTCAGTGTAGTTGCATGTAGGACAACCACAGCTGATGTCAGTTTACGCCAGACACACGCCCCGCCAATTTTTTTGCTGGTTTTGTGGATCGCAGTCGGATTCATTGGGGTTAAGCCCAGAAACCAACGCCCACAGGTTCAGAACTTGAGTTGGATCGTGTTGATCATTTTGTCCGTGACCTTAAAGGTCTTGGACTCGCGACGGGCGTCTTTTTTCAGGAGCACCGTGTACTCGCCAGGGCGCAGATTGGTGTCGAGCGGCGTGACTCCGACCGGGACACCTTCGAACTCCACCTCGGCCCCCGGTGTGGTCGTCTTGAGGTAAACGATTCGCCCACCAGCATGATTGAATGCTGCGGGAACCACCGCCTTGACGGGAACTTTGGGGTCGGCCTTTTTGGGCAC
>JBFFMO010000454.1:0-4477 GCA_041554035.1 Allomicrovenator sp.
GTGGTGGTTTTTCGACCATGACGATCGAGGCATTGAGTGAAGCCGAGCTCGACGATGCATTATTCTCCAAAGACCAACTCGGCAAATAGGCATCCCTTCTGGGGGCTTGGCTTTTGCGCGGCCCTTGTCTTGATGCCGATCCAAGGTTTCGGACAAGAGGAAGTGCTCTTCGATCCCGAAAACCCCACGGAAACGTCTGGGACAGAATCTGACGATTCGGGTTCGCAGACCCTCCACGATCCCGAAAATCCCGTCGCGGAGTCCGAGGACTCGGGCACAGAGACGTTTTTCGATCCCGAAAACCCGATCCATATCCCGACATCGTCCGAAGCCGCACCCGCATTGATACTGGAGCGGGCCGACTTTCTTGCCACCTACTCGAACACGAATTCCATCGACCTAAAATGGGACGATCAGGAGGATGTTTTTGAGGAATTCACGGCCCTGCGCTTAAGGCTGAATTACGAACGTGGGTCGTCGTTTCGAGCTGTCGCCGAGGCCGAATTTGAACATTGGTGGGCATTCGACGCCGAGGGTTCGAATCTTCGAGCCTCCTACGAAGCCCGGCCTGGCGAAGCCTACGTGGTATGGCGCGATGGCAAGCTTTCGCTGTCTGCCGGAAATATGGTCCAGCGCTGGGGTGTCACTGACCTGACTCGCCCTACCGACGTCATCAACCCCGTGGACCTGACCGTGATTACCCCCGACCGGGCTCAGCGGCGAATTCCACAGTTGATGGGCGAAGCCAGCTGGGGGTCCGAAAGGCTCCGAATCACGGCGCTGGTCGTGCCGTTTTTTGTGCCCAATCGAACCTGGGCATTTGGACGCGACACGGCGTCGTTTTCGCCCACAAACCCCGCCGTGGCAGCGGCGTTCCCGGTGGCCGGCATCCTGAACCGGCTCTTTGACAAGAGCATTCAAGACGACGTCCAGCCAGCATTCACAGCCACAAGTGTCCCCGACGAATTGCCGTCGGGCATCAGTGCTGGGACCCGATTCACGACCACGTTTTCAAACACGGATCTGGCCGTCGGGTATTTTTTCGGTTGGGATCGAACCCCTTCCATCAGGCTCGATCCAAACGCGGCGAGCGTGCTGAGCGTCGTGGCAAACGATCAGGAGTTTTTGGGCGATTTTGACTTCACGGGTCTGTTGAGACGCCATCCAGAATTACTGGGTCAGCTCGCGGCGTTATCCGACGCTGCCAAAGCTGGAGAGCCGATCTTCGAATCGACCTACGACCGCCTGCACACGTTCGCCCTCGAGGCGAACCGTTATCTTGGGCCGATTGGCGTCCGCATGGATGTCGCCTTTCACCCACAAAAAACCTATCTGAGACCCGATTTTTCGTCGGTACGCACTCCGACCATCGCGGCCGCGCTCGGACTTTCTTACGAAGATCTGATCGACGAGGACCATGCGCGTCTGATTTCCGTGGAGGGATTTCTCACCGAACCTTTTGACGACGACGAGTATCTCGTGGTCGGCAGGCGTTCGATGGGTCTGGCCGGGGCCCTTCAATGGACCACGCCATTGCTCGATATGCGCCTGGTTACCATCGCCGACCTGTCCAACGCGTCTGCGATTCTGACCTTCAACGCCGCTCATCGCTTTGCCACATGGTTGCGCGTGTCGGCAGGACTCACGGTGTTTCAACCCTGGGGCGACGACAAGTCCATCACGCCTGCGCGTATTTTGGACTCCAACGATTTTGCGTCAATTGGGGTTGATGGCGCGTTCTAACGAATAGCGCCAGAGCCGCATGTTTCTTGACGCAGAGCGTCAAAAGAGACGCTTGCGGTTCCACGATCCACGACCTATAGGTTGGTCCGTTACCCAACCATGTCTTGTAGGAGAACTCGGTGGATCTTTTTAATTATTCAGATGAACTCAAATTTGGCGACCTTCACCTCAAGACCGATTTGGAGAGCGGCCTGCATGCGATTGTCGCGGTCCATAATCTCAAGTTCGGCCCCTCGATCGGTGGCTGCCGATTCATCGAATACCCTGACACACCCGCAGCGATTCGGGACGCGATGCGTCTTGGACGAGGAATGACCTACAAAGCGGCCATCTCGGGATTGCCACATGGCGGCGGCAAGGCCGTGATCGTGCGGCCCAAGAACCTGACCGACACACAACGCGTGAAAATCTTCTCGGCGTTTGGGAAATTTGTTGAGTCATTGGGCGGTGCATACATCACGTGCGAAGACAGCGGCACGTCGGTGCCCGACATGAACGTGGTCAAGCGACACACCGACCACGTGCTGGGTTATGACCCAAGCTCGGGCTCGTCGGGCGACCCATCGCCTCTGACCGCCTTAGGTGTTCGTAGAGGCATCGAAGCTGCGGCCAAGTTCCGTTGGCAACGAAACGACCTCGATGGCCTCCACGTGGCTATTCAGGGCGTTGGACACGTCGGTTATTACCTCGCCAAAGAGTTGCACGACCTGGGCGCTCAATTGACGATCGCCGACATGAACAACGAAAACGTCGAACGATGCGTCAAAGACTTCGGAGCCAAGGTCGTCGCCCCGGCAGCCATCTATGGCGTCAAATGCGACGTGTTCGCGCCGTGCGCCCTGGGCTCGGTGTTGAATGACTCCACGATTCCCCGCCTTTCATGCGATGTGGTGGCGGGTGCTTCCAACAACCAGTTGGCTGAAACCCGTCACGGGGTCCTGCTCAAGGAGCGCAACATTCTTTATGCTCCCGATTATGCGCTGAACGCAGGCGGGCTCATCAATGTCGCTCAGGAATATGCCGGGTATGACGCCGCCAAAGTTCGCGAGAAAGTAGGCCTCATCTACAACACGATGATGACCATTTTTGAGCGCGGTATGAGCGAAAACCTGCCGATGGACGTGGTCGCCGACCGCATCGTCGAAGAACGCCTTTACGCGTAGTCGAGAGACCAAGCGCAGCGAAATCCGTGGTTGGCGCGACGCTCATGTGGCGCGTACCGACCGCGGGTGGCGACTCGAAGCGCAAAGGCTTCGTGAACAAACGAACCGCCGCGCAGAACCTTCTTCGAACCGACATTAGGTCCTCTGGGATCGGTCTCAGGTGCCACCGAATAATAATCCCGGTTGTACCAGTCTTCGACCCATTCAAACGCATTTCCAGCCATATCCAAACACCCACCTGGGCTCGCACCCATGGGGTGTGAGTAAACGGTTTCGCGGCCTTCCGACTGAAAACAGGCGAGTTCGGGATCGGGCAAATGGTCGCCCCACGGAAATTCTCGCCCGTCGGAGCCGCGGGCTGCTTTTTCCCATTCAGCTTCGGTCAGCAATCTTTTACCAGCCCACTGTGCGTAGGCTTTGGCCTCATCCCAAGTCACGTAGACCACCGGCAGGTCCGGTTCGTCGATGGGGTTATGGCGTTCCCAGCCCGAGGGGGGGTCGCTTCCAATCGCCGCCAAATAGGCGCGAAATTGTTGAACCGTCACAGGCAGGCGATCGACAAAAAACGCCGAAATTTTGAGCGTCTTTTGAGGAGATTCCTCGGAACGCGCGTTGGGTTGGCCGCGCTCAGACCCACGAATAAAGGGCCCGGATGGAATCTTGACCATCGTGGCGTCGGCAATCGCGAGCAATTTCGAACGGGTCTCGGAGACATCAAAGAACCGACGGTCTGGATCTTTGGCCATCAACCGATTCAAGGTCTCCTCAAGTTCGATCGTGGCTTCCGGCCTCAACAAACGCAAGCGCGTGGGCGGCTGAGACTGAATCGCTTCGACGAGACGGTCGCCCTGCAAACCATGCCCAATCGGCTTTCGCCCGGTCACAAGTTCAAAGAGCAAGACTCCAAGCGCGTAAATATCGGCCCGTGAGTCGGCCTCGCCCTCGATCGTCTCGGGGGCCATATAAGCCGTGGCCGCAAGGTGAGACGTGCCGTCCGATACCTGCATGCCGACCAAGGTTCCCGTGCCGCCCGTCGCCGCTGCGTCGAGGTGAATCGCCCTGGCCAAACCAAAATCTGTGACCACCAAATGCGGAAGCCCGGTTTGAGGATGCGCGACCACATGAATCGTGTCGGTCGAAAGGCTGCGATGAACGATGCCACGCGCGTGCAAATAGTCGAGAGCGTTGAGTAGCTGCAGGGCAAATGCAATCGCGATGGGAATCGGCAGCTTCTCACGACGCCGGATCAAAGCCCCGAGGGGCTCACCTTCTGGACTCGAGATAACAATCGCTGGGGTGGCGGCATCGGCCACGACGTCCAAAACCCGGACCATATGCTCGTGCGAGATCGACTGCAGCAATTCGGCTTCAGCCAAGAAGCGAGATCGAATCGTGCGGTCCATCGACGCACTCTTCGAGAGCCGTTTGATGCAAACTTGTTCGTTGGTTTCGACGTTCTTGCCCACAAAAACCGAAGGGTTCTCGGGCAAGGATCCGGTGATTCGCCACTTGTCGCCGATCATCGTCATCGAGTCGTTCAAGCCCCCGAGTTCACCGCCGCATCGTCGGCA
>JBFFMO010000455.1:0-4459 GCA_041554035.1 Allomicrovenator sp.
ATGATCGAACTCGGAAAGATCAAAAAAGGTCAGAGTCCCGAAGCCGGGAAGCTCATCACGACGCTTGGTTTTTACGCGTCGATCGCAAGCATCGGATTGACCGTCGTTGGAACCTGCGCTTTGGTTGCTTTCTTTGGTGGGTTTGGTGTGCTGATGGCTGCGCTCGCGAGCGCCGGCCAAGTCCACTAGATCGTGTCTGATTGACGCATAATTTGTTGGTTAACACCGAAGGCAATCCATGAGCGATTTTCGTCGAAATCACTATCATTCTTACGACGAAATGACGGCGTGGTTACTTGAAGTGACCACAAAATACCCCGACCGGGCGCGCCTGCAAAGCATTGGGAAAACACCCGAGGGTCGCGATATTTGGGTCGTATCGGTCACGCGATTTGAAATCGGCGATGCGTCCGATAAGCCTGCCTATTGGATCGATGGGAACACCCACGCCAGCGAAATCATGGGATGTGAAGCCTGCCTGCGCACCATCGACTATCTGATGGAGCGTTGGGACGAAGCTGAAGTCGTGGCCCAAATGACCAATCGGGCGATGTATATCTGTCCGCGAATTTCGGCAGATGGCGCGGAATATGTGCTTCGAAATGAACACTATGTGCGTTCGGCTCGCAGACTTTGGCCAGAGACCCATCCTCATCCAGGCCTGAACGAACAAGACATCGACGGCGATGGCCTGATTCTACAGATGCGAGTCCCCGCTGAAGACGGCGCCTGGCGGATCAGCAAAAAGGACACGCGTTTGTTGATGCCGCGCATGCCTTGGGACCACGAAGGGCCGTTTTTTCATCTCTACGCCGAAGGTGTATTCGACGATGCGGCCTTTGAAGATCCCAAAAGGCCAGTGCGACCGCGGGACGCCCACGGTTTGGATTTTAATCGGAATTATCCTTCAAAATGGCAACACGAAGCATCGCAAGTCGGCGCTGGGCCTTATCCTCTGAGTGAGCCGGAAACTCGTGCTGTCGTGGATTTTTTGAATTCCAATCGAAATATCGGTGGGATTTTGACCTATCACACCTATACGGGGGTGCTGCTGCGCCCTTACAGCGACCGGCCAGACTCCGAAATGCCCGCCTTTGATTTGTCGATGTACAAGGTCCTGGGCAAGCGCTTTGAAGAGCTTTCGGGTTTTCGCTGCATCTCGACTTTTCATGATTTTGCGTACGATAAAACCAAAGCCATTACAGGCGTTTTTGACGACTGGGCTTATGAATCCTATGGCGTGCATTGTTTTACGATGGAGCTTTGGTCGCCGAGCAAACATGCGGGTCTCGACTTTTCGAAAGACCTGCTGGGATTCTGGAAAGACCGCACCGAAGACGATGAAATTGCCCTTCTAAAATGGAACGACACCGAGCTGCGCGGCGAGGCCTTTGTGGATTGGCATTCGGTTGAACATCCACAACTTGGTCAGGTGGATGTGGGCGGGTGGCGTTGGCTTTATTCGTTTAGAAACTCTCCGGCTTGGATGCTCGAAGACGAATTACTTCCGACGATTTCGTTTACGCTCGACCACTTATCGGCCTTGCCCTTGCCCAAATTGGAGGTCCGAGTCGAAGAGATCGAAGGTCTTTTTAAGATCACGGCACGCACGATGAATGACGGCTATTTACCGACCCATATCACCGATGTGGCGACGCAGAAGAAGCTCGTGAATGACCTCCACCTTGAGCTTGAACTGGATGGCGCCGAGCTTGTTGAAGGTTCGCCGAATCGACGCGTTCGCCATCTGAGTGGGCGGGCGCAAGCCTCAACCCTTGGGCTGTCGTCATCACATTTTGGCGGAAAAACCTCGAATCACCTCGATGAATATTCGTGGTGGGTTCGTGGTGCTGGCCACGCAAAAGTCACGTGGTGGGGAGATCGAATCGGCCGGGTTATTCAAGAAGTCGTCTGGGGCGACTGAGACGGCAATCAGAATCCAAATGGGTTTGCGTCGCATCTATCTGCGTCGATTGCCCTTGCCCTAGGCTCTTCATGGTCGCTCAGACCCTTCCACAAGAAGAATTCCAACGCTCACGCTTCCTGCTGCCCTTGCTCGCCTCGGTCGTGTTTATGGCGGTCGTCAGCGGCACGATGATCAATGTTGGCCTTCCCTATATTGGCCGAGACTTTAACGTCACGGAGGGCACCTACGGTTGGATTGTCACGGGCTACACGCTGACGTTCGGAATTTTTTCGGCCATCAACGGCCGGCTCGGCGACGTGTTTGGCATCAAAAATCTGTACTTGGTCGGGATCTTGATCTTTGGATTTACGTCCTTGGCCGTTTCGATGTCCCCCAGCATCGAGGTCGCCATCGCCTTGCGCCTCTTTCAAGGAGCGGGCGCGGCCGCCATGCCGGTCTTGGGCTCCACGATCATCGCCAAGGTTTATCCGGCCAAGAGTCGTGGAAAGGCGATGGGCGTGATCATGAGCGTCGTCGGGGTCGCTGCGAGCATCGGGCCATTTCTGGGCGGAATTTTGGTGCAGTGGTTTGGCTGGCGGTCGATTTTTGTGTGCACCGCGCTCGTCCTACCCGCTGCATTTGTTGGCCTCAAAATTCTGCCCGCTCAGCTCAATATCCGGCCTAAAACGCATTTTGATTTTGTTGGTGCGACCTTGCTAGGCCTGGCCATCGCACTCACAATTTATTCGTTTAATATTTTAGAGTCCAACCACGGCGTGACCCCGTCATTGCTCATCAATATCGGTGTCGCGCTGACGCTTCATGTCTCGTTTTTTGTCTGGATTCGGTTCGCTCACACACCTTTTGTGACGACTGAGGTTCTGACCAATATTCGATATCTGGCCGTGTCATTCGTGGCTTTTGTAAGCAATGCCACTCGATTTGGAACCATTGTTTTGGTTCCGATTTTTCTGACCGAGGTCAATCACGTGGCGCCCGCCATGATTGGGGCGGTGCTCCTGCCCGGTGCCATTGCGATTGCACTTTTGTCCACCAAGGCCGGAGCCCTGGCTGATCGTCTGGGACCACGATGGCCCGTCACATTTGGGCTGACCTTCATCGTGTTGGGTAACCTGGTGACCGCCTATTACGCGGGCGCCAGCCTTGCCGGTGTCGGTGTTGGGATGGGGCTCTACGGCATGGGCTTTGCCATGATTCAGACCCCATGCGTGAGCGCGGTCTCCCAGATTGTCCCACCGGGCCAGGTCGGAGTCGGCACGGGCATGTTCATGATGATTTTTTTCATTGGCGGGGCGGTCGGCGTGGCCATGTCTGTCACGGCTCTTGAGTTTCAGGACGCCTCGACGCTGAGCTGGGTTGGACTTCAGCTTGGAGCCGGTGCTCGGTTCTCAAACGCCATTTTGCTGTTGACGGGATTTGCCCTACTTGGATTTTTACTTGTACCTGCGCTGCCATCACGCGCCAGTCTTGATGCTGCCAAATGACGTGGGCAAAGCTGACCTATCGTCAGCAGATTCTTCGGCTTCGCAAAGCAGCTTTGGCAGGTGTGGCCGCGCGAGGGCTGGTGGGGAAGCTGGAGTTCATCCAGCACGGTGAAAATACGACCTATCGGTTGAAAACAGCAGAGGGCGACTTCTTGGTTCGGATTCACCGGGCGAGTTATCAATCCACGCAACGGATTCACTCGGAACTTGTGTGGCTGAACGCCATGCATGATGCGGGCTTGCGCGTGCCCCAACCCCTGCCTTTTGGGCCCGAACTTGTGCAAATGGTGCAGGTCGAGGGTGAAGAAGAACCCCGCAGAATGGTGCTCTTTCGTTGGACGCATGGTCGTTTCCGCTCAAAAATTGGCGCCGATACCGCCGCCGAATACGGTCGCGTTCTTGGGCAATTGCATGGTTTTGTCGCAAATTGGGAACCTCCGTCCGACTTTGACCGAGCGCGCCTAGATGTTGACGGGTTGATTGGTACCAATCCGGTGATGGGCGGCAGTTTTGATTTGTTGTCAGACTCGGCACTTCCTTCATTTGAAAGCGCCCAAACCGAGATTATTCGACGAACCGAAGGACTTGGGCATGGCAAAGAAGTCTTCAATTTAATTCATGCCGACCTGCACTATCGAAATATCGTTTTCACCCCTGCTGGTGCGGTTCCCATCGATTTTGATGACGCTGGGTTCGGATATTTCATGTTCGATTTAGCAGTGTCTATTTCGTCGTTCAATCATCTGAAGCTGGGGCCCGACCCCGCCCAAGGGTTGATCGAAGAATATCGACAATATTTTGAGACGCCGGATCACCATTTTGAGCTTCTGGACATGTTTCGCGCGCTGCGCACGATGTGCATCACGTTATGGGTCTTGGGTCGCCAGGATCATCCTTCGTTCCGCAAACATGCGCCGGTGGCGGTCCTGAACGCCATCGAGGCGTTTGACCGCTTGCTCTGACGGTTGTCGGGTGTCGGGCTTGTGATTGATGCGCCGGGTTTCGGGTTTCGGGTTTCGGGTTTCGGGTTTCGGGTGTCGGGTTTCGG
>JBFFMO010000456.1:0-4456 GCA_041554035.1 Allomicrovenator sp.
CCGTGTGGCGTGGCGCATGGCCTCGGTGATCTTGATAAGCCCTGCGACACCGGCGGTCGTAATCAGGTGGCCCATATTGGATTTCAAGGACCCAATCGCCAGTGGTTTGGCCAGCGCGCCAAAAACCGAAGCCGTGCTTTTGAGCTCGGTCGCATCGCCCACCGGCGTGCCCGTCGCGTGGCATTCCAGCAGCGAAACGTCTGCCGGATTGATGCCGGACATGGTGTAGGCGCTTTGGATCGCCCGAGCCTGGCCGTCGACCAGAGGAGCCAGGAACCCGCGACCACGTCCATCGTTTGAAAGACCCACGCCACGGATGATTCCGTAGATCGTGTTCCCGTCACGCTGAGCGTCTTCCAAACGTTTCAACGCTACAAAACCGGCGCCTTCTGCGGGCACCAGACCGTCGGCTTCGGCATGGAATGGGCGGCTTTGACCGGTTTTGCTCAAGGCTTGAAGGGCCGTAAAACCGACGTGTACAAAAAGGTCGTCCGAGCCATTTACAGCGCCCGCAAGCACGGTATCGGCCGAGCCTTCATGGAGCTGGTCACACGCTAATTTGATGGCGTAGAGCGAGCTGGCGCAGGCGCAATCGACACAATAGGTCTGGTCGCCAAGTCCAAGGGCGTCGCGCAAAAGCGCCGCTGATCCACCGGACATAAACCGATTGCGTGGATCGGGCGATTCAGTCCCGGTCCAGGCGGCTTCTGCAAAATGCGACATTTCGGCCGTTGGGAAACCGAGGTTTCCAAACACAGCTGTGACTCGCGAACGATTCACGGCGCCGGATTGGAGGTCTCCGGCATCGGCCAAGGCTTGGCGAGCGGTGTGCAAGACCCACAAAAAGCTTGGGTCAAGGCCGGCCAAAGATGCGGCAGGAACGCCGAATCCGTTAGGGTTCCAGACCTTTTCGAACCCGCGGACATAACCGCCTCGATTCGACCAAGTCTTGTCCGTCGTATCCTGCCCGGGTCGGCACAGAATATCGGCCGGCGCGCGCCAGCGGTCTGCATCGACCGCAGAAACAAGGTCGGTACCCGAAACAACGGCATCCCAGAGTTCCTCGGGGCTAAGAGCCCCGGGCAGAACACAGGCACGCCCAACGATCGCGATGGGTTGAAAATTGGCCATCTAAATAATGCCGCAGAAGTCGCCACCGAAGTGGCATTTGGAATTATGAACGTGGGCGCATGATGAGCTCGACATGTTTCATCTCGGCAAGCTGCACGCCGGCCTCGTCGATGAACAACACGTCGGCCGTCGCCTTCGAAGTGCCCGATGCTGTGCAATGAGCAAGGCAACGAACACGACCCTCGGAAGGTGGTTTCGACGATAATCGGAATTCACCGATAGCCATCGGAAGGGCCGACCCACCGAGCTCTTCGCGAGCCCACAGCAGCAACATCTGAAGCCCGCCATCGAGCGCAGCTACGTCAGTCTGCCAGTGGTCCCAGGTCCACGACGCTTGGCGAACACCCTTGGTGTTGCCTTCGATTCCGTCGGGTCCGACGCTGTCGACGTCCAGCAAAACCTGGAAATCATTCGTGTGGAAAAGCACGTCCCCATAAATGGGATTATCTTTCCACGACTGCAGAGTCGTCGTTGCAGGAGTCGAGTTGGCATCGACGTTCTGGGTCTGCGTCATCGAAGCCTGAGCGCGGTAATGCAAGGTTCCATCAGCGGCTCGAAATTCGAGCTGAAGCGTCAGGTCGCTGCCGTTTTTCACCGGAGCACAGGTCACGACGAACATGTCGCCATCGCCGTTGAAGTGGTCGAGTCGGATGCCTTTCAGAACCTTGAGGTCCTTGATCACCGACAAATGCAGGTCGCGTCGATACGACGAAGCGACTCGGCTGAACCATTCAAGGACCAGCACGACTGGAATCACAGGCGCGCCAGCGATGCTGTGGCCCTCAAGGAATGCATGAGTCTTTGAACTCACGCGAACCTCAAGGGCGAGCGGCTTTCCCAAGTCGTCCGACATCAGGGCTGCAGCACGTGGCTCGCCGCCAAGGACCAGTTCGATCTGGTCTTTTTGCGAGCTCTCCATCTCGTCAGCAAACATGATTGCGCCCAGATGGAGCGGAATCATGGGCACCCCAAGTCGGTCGAAATGAGCCTTGAGTTCTGGGCTGACCATTCCGCCTTCCCAAGGTCCCCAACCCAGTGATTTCACCAGGAGGTTCGGCTTGGACTGCGCCATCGAGGTTGCGACCTTGTTCAGGACTTCGTTGGCCATGGCGTAGTTTGCCTGACCGTTATTGCCGCAGCGGGCAGCAACCGAAGAGAACACACACAGGACCTTCAAGGGGTCGATGTCTGTTGCGGTCAGAAGGGCGCGAAGACCTTCGATTTTGGTGTCGAACACGAAATCGAAGTCTGCGTCGCTCTGGTCGGCAATATACTTGTCGGCCAGAACGCCCGCGCCGTGCACGATGCCTGTGATGGGCCCCCAGGTTGCGCGGATTTCAGCGAAGGCGTTTTCCAGAGCCGATGCGTCGGTCACGCTTGCAGCGACGTAGGTGGCTTTTCCGCCGGCTCCGTCGATGGCAGCAAGGGTGGCTCGGATATCGCGGCCAGCCAGGATCTTGGAGACTCGCTTGCTAAGGATCGCTGGAGTGATTTTTTCTCCGGCTGCCTTGGCGTCGGCGAGCATCACCTGCTTGAGTGCCGCATCGGTATGAGCGTTGTGGCAGTTCGCGGGCTCGGCCTCGAGTGCTGAACGGCCCAGCAAAACGAATTTTGCGTTGGAGCGTCGAGCCCATTCGATGACGCAGGTTGCGGTGACGCCACGTGCGCCGCCCGAGACCACAATGACGTCGTCTTTACCGATGATCACGTTGCCGGTTTCGACCGAAGTTTCGACCGATTTAGGGCAGAAACGCTTGCCATTGGCCATGAGGCCAACTTCGATGTCAGCGCCGCCGAGCGTGATTTCGTCGGCGATAGCGTTGGCGATGTCGTTCGCAGCGCGGTTGCCACGTTCGATGTCGATCGCCTTGACGGTGGCGTCAGGCCATTCCTGATCTGCAGTCTTCACGAGGCCGGACAAACCGCCAAGCCATGCACGATGCGCAGGCATGGGTGTGAGTCCAAATCCGCCGCCCGTGTCTTGAACAGTGATGAACACGCCGCCGTCTTTCGCAAGTGTCGGGGCGATTATTCGAGCGACTCGGAAACCTTCGCGGTTGATGGCGATGGCGTCGTCATCGTTGGTCGTGTGGGTCAATCCACCGAGGTAGATCACGCCGTTGGTGCCGGCTGCGACTTTGTCGTTGTAGTGCGCTTTGACGCCACGATCCTTGAGTGCCGATACGAGGGCATTGCCGATGGCCGATTCACCGGTGACGGTGAAGTCGACGTCGTAAACACCGTGTGCAGCAAGGCCCACAGCGGGCGATTCGGCCAGAGTCAGGGCGAATCGACCAAGGTTCGTGGAGCCGTTGGCTTGGGTAATAACCGTGGGTGCTTGCAGGCTAGAAACGGCAGCCGCAGGCGGCGCGCCGCCCATCAGGCCTTGCATGTAGTTGACGATTTCTTCCAACGTCTTGAGCGCAGCCATTCGGTTGGTGTCGACGTCGGGCATGCCCGGCGCTTGTTCCTGAACGGCTGCCAAGATTTCGACTCGTTTGATCGAATCGATGCCGAGGTCGCCTTCAAGATCCATCGAAAGCTCAAGCATATCTGCGGGGTAGCCGGTTTTTTCGGCAACGGCTTCGAACATCAAAGCGTGAAGGTCAACCGCTGGAGCCGCAGGCACGCTGATGGGTTTTGCGGCGGTTGCTGGAGCGACCGAACCCATGAGGCCTTGCATGTAGACGACGATTTCTTCCAACGTTTTGAGCGAAGCCATGCGGTTGGTGTCAACGTCGGGCATGCCCGGCGCCTGTTCCTGAACCGCAGCCAGGATTTCGACTCGTTTGATGGAGTCGATCCCAAGGTCGCCTTCAAGGTCCATCGACAACTCAAGCATGTCTGCTGGGTAACCGGTTTTTTCGGCGACAGCTTCAAACATCAAGGCGTGAAGGTCGACCGCTGGGCCGGCCGGAGCCTGGGCGGTAGGTGAAGCCTGTGCCGGGGCAACAGCAACCGAGCCCATGAGGCCTTGCATGTAAACGACAATTTCCTCAAGAGTTTTGAGGGCTGCCATGCGGTTGGTGTCGACGTCGGGCATGCCTGGCGCTTGTTCCTGAACAGCTGCCAAGATTTCGACTCGTTTGATGGAGTCGATGCCAAGGTCGCCTTCCAAATCCATCGAGAGCTCAAGCATTTCTGCGGGGTAGCCGGTTTTTTCGGCGACAGCGGCAAACATCAGAGCGTGAAGGTCGACGGCGGGTGCGGCCGGAGCGGCAGGCGCAACAACAGCGGGCTTCGAAACCTGCGTCGGCAGGCTGGAAGTCGGAGCACCGCCCATCAGGCTCTGCATGTACGTGACGATCTCGCCCAAGGTACGCAG
>JBFFMO010000457.1:0-4455 GCA_041554035.1 Allomicrovenator sp.
AGCTCGAAGCCATCGTAGAGGACGACGAGGGGGCGCTTCATCATATCGAGGCCGACGTGCTCTCGATCATCGGGTGGAAACCGCGGGTGGATATCTCGATCGGCGGTGAACACGTGGCGTCAGGACGAATCAACGTCGAGAACCTACTTAATCCCTTTCTGGTCCTCTTCATTCTGCTCGCGACAGCCGTGATGCTCTACGTTGGGCCCGACGTGCTTCGAACCGTGTTCAAATAACTCAAACCACGACCAGCAGAACCAGACTGTCGCGATGAACGACTGCGTCGATGACCTTGTACCCGAGCATTTCTTTGATATCGTCGCTATGCCGGCCTGCGAGTTCTTTGATCTCAGCCGCCGAATAGACACTCAGACCCCGCGCGAAGACGATTCCAGACGGCGTTACTAGATCCACCACACTTCCTTCTGGCCATTCGCCGTCCACGGCAACCACGCCGCGAGGGAGCAGGCTTGCTCCGTTCTGGGTTAGCGCTTCCACGGCGCCGAGATCGCAATGAAGTTGGCCCACGGACAACGCTCCCGCACCCAACCATACTTTTCGACCCTGAAGGCCGCTTTGCGCTGGAGTGACGACCGTGCCGACGCGATCCCCTGCTCGAATCTGTTCCAGAATATGGCGCGCTTTGCCCGGCGCAATCACGCACGGAATCCCAAACCGACACGCGGTTCTGGCTGCCGCGACCTTCGAGATCATCCCGCCTCGCCCCACTCCGCTGACCGCCGGCCCGGCAATCACGTCCAAATAAGGATCCTCTGACGAGATCGTGTCGACTTTGTCCGTGAAACGACGATTGCCGTCTTCAACTTCGACGTCGTAAATGCCTGCGACGTCCGACAGGATCACCAGAAGGTCCGCCTGAACGAGTCCGCTGGTCATGCCGGCCAACTCGTCGTTATCATCAAAACGCAGCCCCTCGGTGGCGATCGTGTCATTCTCGTTGATGATAGGGACGACATTGAGGCGATGAATCGCCTCAATCGCGAGTCGTGCGTTCAAGAATCCCTGACGTCGATCGAGATCCGCGCGCCCAAAGAGGACCTGGGCTGCACGATGCCCGTAGTGACCCAACTCCTCGTCCCACATTTGAATCAGCTTAGCCTGTCCCAACGCCGCGAGCGCCTGCAGTTCAGGGAGGTCACTGCCTGTGACATGCGGCAAAGCACGACGACCGATCGCCACTGCGCCAGAAGACACCACCGTCACCAGGTGCCCGGCTTCGATCAGATGGTGAATGCCTTCGACCAAGCTAGTGAAGTTAGGACGGTCGATTCGACCATCACGCACGAGTACACCCGAGCCAATTTTTATGACCCAGTGACTGGAAGATGCCAAATTTGAACGATCACTCATTAATTTCTTTCCTTCGTAACAAGACCGCGTTCTTCCCATAAATTGACCGTCGCGTCGATGGCCGCCGACGAGGTCGTGCGAAGAGACAGGTCTGGGCGCAGCTCTTTGGGGTCTGGTTTCCAATCGGTGATCTCCTCGGTGACGGTCACCTTCAAGACACTTCCGTCCGCCAGGCCCCAAGAAATGGACGTCGTACGCGCCGAGTCCATCACAAGCGTGGCATCCATGAGCGTGACACGTCCCGAGAGGCGCTCAAGCCATGGGGAGCGGGACTTGGTCGTCGTTTCACACGCCATGGGTTGGGTGCCAAGATGCCATTGGTCAGGGAGCTTGGCTTGGGTCCATCCGGGAATCGCATCCATCAATGTCTGGCCCAAACCTAATCCCTGTTCACTCAACCACTGCGCATCGAAGGTTGCGACCGGACGCACAAACCAAGCCTGGGAGAGCGGGTCTTTGGCGCGGAACTCCTCATCGACAATCGTCCAGGCCATTTCCTGCGTGTTGGTTTGGCCGAGCTCCGTTTGGAATACCGCGCGGGTCGCAAGGAAGGGTGGATGCAAACTGAACAGACGCGTCTCAGACCAGGACTCCAGCGGCGAGCCTCCTCGTGTGACCTGCGCCAAAGTGGTGGTGCGCCGAGACCCCGCCGGAAGCTCACAATCTGGATTCAAGGGTTGTTGGAAACCCCGCGCCACCTCGATTGCCTTTTTGTGCCGAGCCAAAGCGACGACCAGCCCGACTTTGCCTGGCCGATCCGCATCCGTCTTGAGCCGGCTCTCAAGCTCACGCAGCTCACCCTCGTCGGGTTGACAGGCCATGAGAGGTAGCAGGGCTAAAAAAAGTATCCTTTTCATACGCCCAACCATCAACTGTTCCGGACCAAGGTGCAAGAAACGCAAAAGCGCGCCGTTTGGCGCGCTTTTGAATCGCTTGGGTTCGTGCTTATGAACAACCACTCGTGGCGCCACAATTCGAGCATTTATAACATGCACCTGATCTCACCATGATCGTTCCACATACGTGGCACGGAGGCGCATCAGCTTGCAGAGTGAATACCGATGGGCCCGTCGCCTGGTAGACCACTTCGCCGTCTTTCGCTTTGGCAAAAACCGACTTATCCACCACGACTTCGGACGATTCCTCAGCGAGTGTGTCGGTGGTTTCCTTGATCTCGGGACGCCATGGCTCCTGCATATTCAGCCAGATGCCTTTGGCTTCTGGTCCTAGGAACTTGTCTGCCAACCAACGGAAGATGTAATCCGTCACTGATTTCGCAATTCGGATTTTTGGATTCGTGGTGAACCCGCTTGGCTCAAATCGTGTGTGAGCGAACTTGTCGACCAACACTTCGAGTGGCACTCCGTATTGGAAACACATCGAAATTGACGTGGCAAAAGCATCCATCAGGCCGCTGACCACAGAACCTTCTTTCGCCATTGTGATGAAGATCTCACCAGGCGTTCCGTCGTCGTAACAACCGACCGTGATGTAGCCTTCGTGTCCAGAAATCGAAAACTTATGCGTGATCGAAGGACGCTCATCGGGGAGGCGGCGACGGCGTACGAACTGCTCTCCGGCCACTGCCTGTGCGACCATGTCTTGCGCCACAGAAGCGTCTGCACTCTTGGCAACTTGATCGAGCGAGGTCGACAAAGGTTGAGTGCGTTTGCATCCATCACGGTAGATGGCGATGGCTTTGAGACCAAGGCGCCATGCATCCATGTAAACTTCGCCGATTTCTTCGGCCGTTGCATCATGAGGCATGTTCACGGTCTTCGAGATGGCTCCCGAGAGGAATGGCTGACAGGCAGACATCATCCGCACATGGCCCATTGGAGCGATACTACGCACGCCGTTGGCAGGCTTGAAAGCACAGTCAAAAACAGCCAAATGCTCGTCTTTGATATGCGGTGCGCCTTCGATCGTGTCGTTCGTGGAGAGGAATTCAGCGATCTCCGCACACTGCTGAGCATCGTAGCCCAAGCTTACAAGGGCTTCGGGAACGGTCTGGTTGATGATTTTGAAGAATCCACCACCCACAAGCTTCTTGTACTTGATGAGCGCGATATCTGGCTCAACGCCGGTCGTGTCACAATCCATCATGAAACCAATGGTTCCGGTAGGAGCGAGCACGGTGACCTGGGAATTGCGAAATCCGACCCGCTTTCCGAGTTCGTAGGCACGACCCCATGACGCGTTGGCCGCTGAATACAAGTCCATGGAAGCAAGTTCCGGCCACTCGTCGGCTGTTCCGGTCGAGGCGGCTTGGTGCTTCTGAATCACCCGTAGCATGGGCTTTTCATTGATCGCATAGCCCGTGAAAGGTCCCACCTGTTCGGAAAGCTTCGCCGACTGGTAGTACGCCTCTCCACACATCAACGACGTGATCGCACCGGCAAGTGCGCGGCCTTCGGCCGAGTCGTAAGGCAGGCCTCGCGACATCAAAAGCGCGCCGAGGTTCGCAAATCCCAGACCCAATGGTCGGAATGCATGGCTGTTTTTCTCGATGGCGGGTGTGGGGTAGCCGGCATTACCCACCAAGATTTCCTGAGCCGTGATTGCGAGCTGAACCGCTTTACGGAAGGGCTCGGTCTGGAAATCACCGCTGTCGTCTTGGAATGTACGAAGGTTCAGGCTGGCCAGGTTACACGCCGAATTGTCCAGAAACATATATTCTGAGCAAGGGTTCGATGCGTTGATGGGCGCTGTGTTCGGGCAAGTATGCCAATCATTGATGATCGTGTCGTACTGCATTCCGGGATCGCCGCAAATCCACGCGCAATCCGAAATCTCCTTCATCACTTCACAGGCGTCGTACGTGTCCATGACACGGCCGTCCAAGACGGCCTTGGTCTGCCACTTCCCGTTGGCTTCAACGGCCTGCATGAAATCATCGGTCACTCGAATCGAGTGATTGGCATTCTGGAAGAACACCGAATCGTAGGCGCCGCCAGGAACGTTGAAGCCTCCGTCGTAGCCGGCATCAATCAAGGCCCAAGCTTTCTTCTCTTCGTGCGATTTGCTTCGCACAAAATCCATGATGTCAGGATGGGCGACGTTCAAAATCACCATCTTTGCAGC
>JBFFMO010000458.1:0-4448 GCA_041554035.1 Allomicrovenator sp.
GACCGTGCAGGATGATGATCGGCCCGGATTCAGTGGGAATCACGATCTGCTCAGGGACGCCCATCAGCGCACGTTCGCGGTCGTGGTTTCCGTAAACCGCCTCCATCGCCTCAAGTCGCCTCGATACATTTCCCCATTGAAAATGAATGGCGTCGAGGTGTTCCTCCCACGCACCAAATTTTCGTGGTCGGCTCAAATCGAATAAATCGCCTGCAATGATGACACGATCATGGGTCGATTCGATCAAATCGAGCCATCGCGTTATTTTCCGTGCGTCTGGCGAGCACCGATTCATCGCACCGGGCCCCAAATGTAGGTCGGAGATTACCGCGAGTTTCAACGTGTCTTCCTGTGCAGACTCTTGGCATAAAAATGAGTTTTCACTGATACGGAAAGTTCGGCGATATCGCAATGACTACTGATTTATCGTGCGGTCTGTGTATAGTGGCGTCGCACTCGCACTCGCGCCGTGCGCGTGCTTGTTCACCGTCAGTTCCTAAAGTCATCGGGGTTGATAATGTTTTCACGGGTTGGGCCACTCGTGAAGTCTCTGGGGGAACAAGTTTTGTCCGGAATGGGGCTTCACGTCGTTGCATTCTCGGGGAGCGAGGCTGCGTTTAGGGTAGATGTACGTGAAGCTCCTCACGAGGAGTTTTTTCGCGTCGATGTCTTGGGCACCGATGGGCGCCACGGCGAATCGATCGCCCAGATTCTCGAGAAGATTTTTGATCTCGACGGTCACACGACCCACGAAGCATTTACCGAATACCTGACCCAACAGGGCGTCGACGTTCCCGACCATCAGGCGGATTTGATTCGTTCTTCGGTATTGCGCCATTCCCATGAGCATTTGGGCATCGAAGTCGCCGAGGTCGCAGCGCAGGGAATCGTTCGCAAATCTCGCCAACGCCCTATTTTACTGACGATCGACAACCTGGGGCTGGGCCATCTTGACCTTCGTCTTTTGCTCTCCATCGCCCGATTTCCCCATATCCCTGTTCTGATTGCGTTGCACCTGTGCGGGTCGACTTACGAGGAAGCTCCAGCCAGCGTTCAACGACTGACGCGAATGCTCGGAAACCGAGTGGTGACCTTGTCGGAGCCGCGAGAGGTCATCGAGTGCTCACGGGATTGGGCGGAATTCTTCGAGAAGTCACCCGTGCCCAACCTCAGGGAAGTCACGATACTCGGGGCTTTGTTGGGGCGAATTCCGAGCCCTGACGTGTTGTCTGCTGTCGTGTCCAAAATGGGTCTCACGATCGGTCCGTCGCAGTCCTACCTGCAATCAATGGGGGTGTTGACGTCTTCGGTCCACTGGCAGTTTTCATCGTTTGACGAGGTCGCCTGCCTTCGGAACATGATCGAAGAGCAGAGCGACGTGCAGGAGCTGTCCCGGATTGCGGTCGCCGAGACCTGTGAATCCGCGAACGCGATCGGAGTGACCTCATCCGAGGTGCTCTTGTACGCCGACCTTTGTGTCCTGGCCGGCGAGCCGGCGCGTGCATTGGCGCCGCTGCGTCGTTGCGCCATCGGTTTTCATCTTGGCGAACCCGATATCATGTTGAGATTGGTCGAAAAACACGCCCATCTCCTCTCGTTCGCCGATGATCCCCACGATCGACTTGCTCAGGAGTACGTTTCATTGAGGATCGCCATGACCCTCAACGAGCCCAACGTGGAGGCGCGAGCTCAGCGACTATTGAAGGATGCCGAAGAACACGCGTTTCCCAATATCGCGGCCAACGCGTTGCGTGTCCTGGCAATGGCAGCCTGGAACAGGGGCGACCTCGGGCCGGCTCAGGAGATGATGGAAGAAGCCTCGCGCGCTCACGCGGATGTCGAGGATTGGAACCACGCCGGCCAAGACCATTTGATGTTGGGTTGGTGGGGCCATCGACGCCAGGAGTATTCGGTCGCTTATGACGCGTATTACGAGGCAATCCGGTTTTTCGAACTCGCTAAAAACGACGCAAGAATCGCGGAAGGGTTGGCGTTGATTGGGATTTCGCTGATCGCCGAACACAAATTCGACGAGGCGGCGGTCGTGCTGGACAAGGCTTGGCTGCTCGCCCGCCGTGTGGCGTCGTCGGCTCTGTGTGCGGACATCCTGAACTCCCGGTCCGAAATTGCGCGCGCCCAAGCAGACTGGGAGTCGGCGCACGAATACGCCTCTCAGGCTCATGCTTGGTTTCAACTGATCGGGCATCGATTCGCCCATGTGGCCCAGTTCAATCTTGGGTTGATTGCGTTAGGGGCCCATCGTTTCGGCGACGCTCGGGCGATTCTTGAGGAAATTCGGGCGATCTATCCCAAGGCAGGTCTTGAGTCGCGCCTTCCACTGGTCGATGCCGCGTTGGCTGTTTGCGCGTTGGCTTGGCGTGACATGAGTGGCTTCGATGCGTCGCTTTTCCCGGCCGAAACGGCCATTTCAGTGGGCTTCCGGCATCCGGATTTTCCCTGGATTCTGAATCAAGGGTTGCTGCTGGCGCAACGCACCGATCAAGAGGTCGCGCGCGAAAGACTCGCGGACCTGATTGCGCTCTTTGCTGAGCCCGCCTGAGCACACAAGACAATTACGAACCCCTTCACTATTATGCGCTTCGCATAGGAGGTCGTTATGACGAGCAATCGCGAAAAACGAAAAATTGGTCGGGGTGGTGCGCTTAAGCTGAAGGGAACCGATTGGGATCCTGCGCAATTTCGAGCCAAGACCCCCACCGAAAAGCTCCAGGAATTAGCCGCATCCGAGATTGCCGCAACCGCTTACGGTGAGGAATCCGTTTGCAGTGAATGCGCGGCGGAACGCACTCGACTCGGCGACGAAACCGCACTTTGTGCGACGCATTTAGCTCAGGCCATGGGATTTTAGAATGAAACTATTTGTTAGCCCGCATATTCGCCGATTGATCGACCTCGCCCTGGACGAGGATGACCTGACCTTTGACGTCACCTCCAATATCTTTTTTGACGGCAAGGTCGCCAAAGCCAACCTGCGCGCCAAATCTGACCTTATGATTGCAGGTCTCCCGGTCTTCAAGGCTGTTTTCGAGCGAGTCGATCCCGAGATTTCTTGGACCTTCGACGTCAAGGATGGCGACTTCGTTCCGAACGGGACGGTATTTGCCCATGCCGAGGGCGACGCCTGCAATATGCTTAAAGCCGAACGCGTTGGCCTGAATTTCCTGCAGCGTATGTCGGGCATTGCCACGCTCACGCAATCGTACGTCAAGGCGTTGAGTCCAAGCGATGCGCGCATTTGCGACACCCGGAAGACCTTGCCCGGCTGGCGTGAACTCGACAAATACTCGGTGGCGATGGGCGGTGGAGCAAACCATCGATTCAGCCTTTCGGGCGGCGTGATGCTCAAAGACAATCATATTGCCGCGGCCGGCGGGGTGAAACAGGCGATGGCGATGGTGAAGGGCAGCGCACCTCATACATTGCGCGTCGAGGTCGAGGTCGAGAATTTCGACCAACTCGAGGCTGCGCTGGAAGCGGGCGCAGAAATCATCATGCTCGATAATATGGGCACCGCGGACATGCGTAAGGCAGTGGCCCGTATCCGCGAATATTCTGGGGATCGCGTCATCATCGAAGCATCCGGAAACGTGACGATCGAACGTCTCCCGGAACTTCGCGACGTGGGTCTGAATTTCATTTCCTCCGGGGCGCTAACGCATTCGGTTATCGCCGCAGACATCTCGATGCGCGTGGAGATGGGATGATTAAGTCCTTCGACGAGGTGGGTTCCACAAACGACCTCGCGCTGGCAGCCGCTCGCGATGAGCCGCATGGTTCATGTTGGACGGCCGAATCTCAGACTTCCGGTCGTGGCCGTCGTGAAATCGGCGGCGAACGGCGGGTTTGGTTTTCGCCGGCCGCCCGCAATATTTACCTCTCAGTTTTATTGCGTCCCACGATCGAGGCGACGCGTGCGTCGGGGTTGACGCTTGCCGCCGGCATTGGCGTGTGCGAGGCGCTCAAAGCCACGACCGGTCTGAACGTCTGGCTGAAATGGCCCAACGATATTTTTGTCGGTCGTCGCAAATTGGGCGGTATTTTGACCGAGGCCGTCACGTCCGGGAGTCGTGTCGATGCCGTGGTTGTGGGCGTTGGTTTGAACATCAACATCTTGGAAAAAGAAGTACCGGAAGACCTGCGCGGTGCCATTACCAGTGCCCAGATCGAGACCGGGAGACCTTTCGATCGCATGGCAATCGTACATCCATTGCGCGATTCGATCGTTCATTGGTGTGACACTTATGTTGCCGAGGGTTGGCCCGGTTTGCGTTTGGCGATTCAGCGTTGGGACCACTCCGAAGGTCTGCCGGTCGAGGTCTGTGATGGAACGGGTCGACAGGGAATTTCGCAAGGGATCGACGATGTTGGCCAGCTGGAAGTGTTGTTGAATGACGGAGAATCTCTGCATCTGAACACCGGCGAAGTGA
>JBFFMO010000459.1:0-4436 GCA_041554035.1 Allomicrovenator sp.
GCCAACTTGAACTGCTCGTTGCTTGGATTGGCGGTGTACTCGGCGCCCCAATGCGGAGTCACGATCACAGCGTCGATGTCGGGCCGTGCGGCAAGCTCGCTGACCATACCCTCGATCTTATCGGCGTCTTCGAAACAGAGCAGGACCTGATTTTTGCGGTCCGTGATGCCGTTGGTCGCATAAGTGCAGGCGAGGAACGCGACCTTCCAGCCGTTCTTGTCGACCACGGTCCACCATTCTTCCGAAGAGCTATCGGAGCGGCGCGTGCCCGTATGCGGCATATTGCGAGCGTTCAACTCGTCCAACGTGCGGTCGGCGCCAAGTTCACGACGGTCGATGCTGTGGTTATTTGCGGTCGAAACCACGTCGATACCGCTTGTCTTCAGCGCATCAAGCAGTGCCGGGTGGTAGTTGAACATCGGGTAGCTTGTGTACACGACGTTATCAAATCGTTTTCCGGGATCTGTGACGTCCTTGCCGTAAGCGTTCGTGCCCGGGGCCGTTGGGCCTTCGAGGTTTGCGTAGGTGATATCGGCCTGCTCAAGCAGGTCTGTGACGCCCGACCAAAGGCTGTCGAAACCGCTCGCAAACCCTTGTTGTTGCAGGCGCCCGTGCAAGAGCACATCGCCCACCGACGCGATCACGAACTCGTCGCCGGTTTCGCACGCGGACCCAAACTCGATGTCTGGTTTGAACCCGTCTGGTGCGTCGCCTTTGCCTGCGACGAAAGGATCGTAGGCGTCGCCGCCTTCTTCGGAGTCCGCTGACGGGTCGAAGCTTGGCAGCTCTTCACTCGTTTCGTTGCCGCAGGCACCCAGCGCAAGAATGAACAAAAACACAGACCATTTGGGGGCGGAAACCATGGCGGGCCTCAACGTGAAGAGTGGGGCGAGCTTACGTTGAAACCCCCGTCGTCAGCAATAGCGAGACCGTCGGTCTTCGTGGCAATTTCGATGTTCGAGAAGCTCAAGATGTATCCGCGACGAATACGGAAATACGGCGAGGCGCCTTGTTTAGATGGGTTGAGCGACCTATCAATTAGGGGAATCAAGCAATTCATAACTTTCATTTGTTCTGGGCGTGTCGTGCAAGTTCACCGCCGCCATCTTAGGGAGAACACCCATGCGAATTCGTAGGATTTTGCTGCCATGCGTATTTGCGCTCGCGGCCTGCTCAAATGAGGTGACCGGACCGGCGCCACAACTCGCCGACGGATTGACGGATCCAGCGATTGTGCCGGGTTTTGTCTGCAACGAACAACTCGATACCTGGGTTACGCTGCACGGCGACAAATTCAGTCCACTGGTGACCGATGCTCTGAATCCACCGTCATCGGCCGTGAACCCCACGATTACACTGACCCGCACGGCCACCGTGGATGGCGACGCCATTGAAGCCGTCGCTATTACGCGAGAAAACGTCGGAGACGATATCGCTGTGCGCTGGATCGACGGGCAGACGATGCAGGTGTTGATGACGCCGGGCCTTGAGCTTCCCACGGGGATTTACGACGTCAAAGTCACCAACGCCAACGGCGATGCGTCGACGCAGCCGGGAGTCTTTGGTGTATTGCCACGTCCTACCATCGCTGGCCTGACGCCATCCTATATGTGTCTGGCTCAGGGCGCGCGCGGGCTTGTGGTTGAAGGCACGGATTTTCTGGTCAAAGGGGCATCGCTCCCCGCGATCGAGGTTGGTGTAAAAACCTATGAACCCACGGCCGCCGAGGGTTGTCGCGACCTGAGTGGACCCTTTGCGGGACACCAGCTCTGCTCCAGCCTGACGATCGAGCTCGCCGCTTCAGATTTTGAGCCCGGTCTTCAAGACGTCAGCGTTCTGAATATTGCGCCGGCCGCGTGCCGCAGCCTTGTCGCGGACGACAGCTCTGCGCTTCTGGTGGTTCCTCCACCTATGATCGAGAGTATTGCGGAAGAGCTCGCTTGTGTGGCCGAAGGAGATCGAACCTTCGTCGTGACGGGAACGGACCTTATTGCCAATGCAGACGGTCAACCCACAGTCAACGTCGGTGGAACCGACTATGTCGGGACGACTTCGAATTGTGAGTCGCTCTCGGTCTTCAACGGCACTTTTGAAAAGTGCACCACCGTGACCTTCACCGTCCCGCAGGGGGACCTGATGCCAGGCGTTCATGCCGTGGTTGTCACCAACCCTGACCCCGCGGGCTGTGTTTCGTCCGAGCCTGTGAACCTGACGATTCTTGCCCCACCGACGCTGACCGAGATTCAGCCTGAGGTCGTTTGCAGCGAGCAAATCGACAACACCTTGACCCTGACCGGCCTTGGTTTTGTCGTGTACGATGGCACCAATCCAACGGTGACGATTGATGGACAAGACTTTGTGTCGCTGGCCACAAATTGTTCACCGATTGATTCGGTCATCAACGCCACCGCAGAAACCTGCACGCAGCTCGATGTCGTGGTCCCAGCAGGGACGCTGACGGCTGGAGAGCTTGCGATTAGCGTGACCAATCCTATGCCCGCCGGTTGTACGTCGACTGACGCCGTGACTTTGGCTTTTGTCCCTCCACCGGTTGTGACGGCCCTGGTCGAGGACCTGACCTGCGTCGAGACCCGCACAGATACTGTGAGAGTCGAAGGCATAGGTTTCCTTGAAATTTCTGGGACTCTTCCGACCGTCACCTTTGGCGGCGTCGTGGCAACCTCGCTCTCCGTGGATGGATGCGCCCTAGTTGCCGGCACGGCCAATGTTCAGACGTGTTCGGCGATCTTCGTTGAAATCGCG
The DNA here is from genome assembly GCA_041554035.1 of Allomicrovenator sp. Classification (GTDB taxonomy): domain Bacteria; phylum Myxococcota_A; class Bradymonadia; order Bradymonadales; family Bradymonadaceae; genus JBFFMO01. The sequence continues at coordinate 2,764 of JBFFMO010000459.1, forward strand.
ATGGGAAGTCTTCCCAACGGTGAGAACAACGTTCAGGTCGAAAATCCAGAACCAGCACAATGTGGCTCACAAGAAGTCGTGCCCTTGGAGGTCTTTGCGGCCCCAATCGTCGTCGACGCCCAGCCCGTCCTTTTTTGCACCGACGCCGGCGACACGGCGATGACACTTACCGGAACGGACTTTTTGACTGTGGACGGCGTTCCGCCCACCGTCGAAATTGGCGGTCAGAGCTTTGCAGCCGTTGTGGATGCTGGTTCTTGCGTAGCCACAAGCCGCACCAATGTGCAGAGCTGTACGACACTTACCGCGACGATCACGCAGGGCAGCCTGACCTCGGGTGACGCCACAATTACCGTTCTGAATCCAGAGCCGGTCGCGTGTCCGTCGTCGATAAATGGCAGCCTCCTTGTCGGCGGCCCTCCCAATATTACCTCCACCTTGCCGATGGCGATCTGCGGTGGTGCCGGCTTTGATGGTGTGGTTCGACTCGTGGGCGACACCTTCCTGCGCATCGACGGCGGCGAACCCAGTGTCTTGGTTGAGGGCGTGGCTGTTACAACGGATGGACTTTTCAACTGTGTCGCCGTGCCTCACCCCACGCTAACGATCGAAAGTTGTACGGAGCTTGAACTCACGATTCCGCTCGCTTTTAGAAGTCAGGATTCAACGATCAGCGTTACCAATCCTGCCCCGGCAGATTGCGGTACGGCATCAGAAACCTTGGTGCTGGCTCCAACGCCAGTCATCACTGCTGTGACTCCGCTCCGTCTTTGTGACATGGGCGGCTCGGTACAGATTGATGGACAGAATTTCGAGGCCGGCCTCGAGGTCATGCTTGGTGGCGAGATGGCGACGCTCGTCACGGTCAACATGGATGGCACCTCCGCGGTGGCCGATTTCGGCATGACGATGGAAGGAACCTATGACGTATCGGTCCGCAACCCGGTCTCGGGTTGTGCGGTCACCGCCAACGATCAGGTTCGTGTGGTCACGGGTCCTCGCGCTTTCTACATCGACCCACCTGTCCTCTACGATGGTATTTCGACGCAGGTCACGGTCTACCTTACCGGCCTCTTTGGTGGCGCGGTTACCGGAATTCAACTCGTGGATTCGGCCGGCACCATCACAGCACTGACAAATATCACGTTCGATGCCGCTCGCCCGAACACCGTTCAGGCCGTGGTCCCCGCGGGTATCCTGCCTGCGAACACCGCTCTGGATGCGTTTGACATCATCCTCACGGATGACGTGAATTGCAGTGAGCAGTCGACTGACCTTGTCTCGATCACGAATGAACTGACGGTATCGGTTGCGGCCATTGACCCGCCCTTCGGCTGGACTGATTCCTCGACCGGCGTGACGCTGACTTCGGAAGACCCGACGCCCGCCAATTTGCTTCCGTTTACGGCTACACCCCGCGTGTACTTGAATCCAGACATGCCGCAGCCAGGCGACGTTGCCACTGAGCTTCGGTCGGTTCAGTTCCTGAGCGCATTTGAAGTGACCGGCATCGTGGCCGCCAATCTGCCGGTTGGAAGTTACGATGTTATCGTTATCAACCCGGACGGAAGCGTTGGTCTGCTTGATGCCGCGTTTGATGTGACCGCTGATCCGCCCCCGCTGGTGGATACGGTCAGCCCAGGGTCGTGGCAGACAGGCAACGCGGCTGAGGC
>JBFFMO010000460.1:0-4436 GCA_041554035.1 Allomicrovenator sp.
CGCCACAAAGAACGGCGGCCGTAGGAATAGACCATACCGCGACGGCCGTCAGGAGGGCGGCTGTGATGACCGGAACCAATGCCCCTGGTCGTTGCTTCGAAACCACCCAAAGTGCGGTGTACACGCCTTGCAGTGCAAGCGGCGTGAAGCACGCGGCCAGCGCAATCCAGGGAGATTGCACGCCATGATGCCAGCACACGAGTGCCAACACGACCCCGTAGGCCGCAGAGCGTTTCACGATATCCCAAGAGATAAACATCGTCGTTGCGATGATTTCGTCGCGCAATGTGATGGGAAGTGTCGTTGCCGCGGCATTTCCCAAAACCCGAGCTTCTGCACGCCGCCATGGATGAATCGTCAGTGTGATGATCATCGGCGCGATGAAAAAGGGCGTGAGGCCGTCTCCAATCAACCACCACGACGAGATCAGCGCCCCTGCGTAGAGCAGTGACTCAACGTTATCCGAGACCATATTATGGCGTCGAAGCTGAATCCATGTGCGGCGAAGCGGCAGGGGAGCCTTGACGAATTTCTCCAAAAACGTCGGCTCCCATCGTGTCGTTTGGTATTCCACGTCGGTCGTGAAACCAACGGTATCGGCTTCGCGAAACCATGCCGCAATGAGGTGAAATTGCGGAAACTCTCGTCGTGCGGTGGCAATGCCTACCACGGAGGCGGCGCCAACCAGTCCCAGGCCCATCCAGAATGCCCGTGTCACAGACCCGGCTTTCAAAACTTCGCCCAACGCAAGTTGCAGAAGGACCAATACGGCGAGCGAACCCGCCAGGGCGGCGCCCGGAGCGTAGATGAAGGCGGCGCCAGTTCCACCGTACGCATCGCCTCCAACCTTGGCGTCGGGGTGTCCGTATTGGCCGCCAAACCACATCACCACACCTAAAGTGATGCACGAGGAAACGACCAGCCCGCCGATCATCAACGTTGCGCAAAGCAAGAATACAAGCGGGTGACTTAGCAACAGCACCGCAAAAAAACTTGCGCCCACCAGACCAAAAACGATGGCCTCGACGACAGCCGTCGCGGTGCGTTCTGCCAGAAGCCCGCTGGTGGGGACGGGCAATAATGAGAGGGCCAGAATATCCTCGCGCCGAAACAGCAGTTCCATGACCCGAAAACACTGAATGGAAGCCAGAAAGGCCGCAGCCCAAAACGCAACCTCAAGGGCGCGAAGTCCGGGAAGTTTCACCGCCCGACCCATTTGAGCCGTCCATGCCGTCGAAGACTCAATCAATACGTCCTGAGCCATCCAGCCTGTCGCCGCGAGGACCCCGGCGATGACAACGATTCCCGCCACGAGTCCACGTCCCCCGCGCGAACCGCCGGCGTGCCGAATTGACTTCAATCGATACTTCAAGAGCGTGGAGGCGGTTTTCATTGGATATGAACGCCCGGAACCGACGTGACCTGGCCGATTTCCTGGGCTTTAAAACCGGCATCGCTCAGCTTTTTGACCGTATCTGCGCTGCGCTCTGGAGCCACGACCATCACAAAGCCGATGCCCATATTGAACACATGATAGGCCTCAGCGGTGTCGATTTTTCCGGTCTCGAGGATGAGACGAATCACGGCAGGGACTTCCCATGTCGATGCGTCGATCCGAACACCAAGCTCGGCGGGAATGACTCGCGGGATATTCTCGTGGAAACCGCCCCCGGTGATATGCGAAGCGACTTTGGCATGAGGCACAGCCTGCATGGCTCGAGCGTACAAGCGTGTTGGAGCCAGCAGGGCGTCTCCAAGTGTTTTTTCAAGGCCGTAAGACTCGGTCAAATCAAGCCCATGATCCGCGACGATTTTCCGCACAAGGCTGTAGCCATTGCTGTGAAACCCGGTGCTGTTCAGGCCGATCAAGACATCGCCTTCTTGCACATTTTCTGGCTTCAACAAGGCGTCGCGTTCGACGATGCCCACGCAGAATCCGGCGACATCGTATTCGCCGGACGAATAGAAGCCGGGCATTTCGGCGGTTTCGCCGCCAATCAAGGCACAACCGCTCTCGATGCAGGCATTTGCAATGCCGTGCACGATTTGAGCAGCTTGGTCGGGATTCAATTTCCCAGTGGCCAGGTAATCAAGGAAGAAGAGCGGGCGAGCGCCTGTGACAATCACGTCGTTGACACACATGGCGACACAATCGATGCCGATCGTGTCGTGACGGTCCATCTCGAACGCAATTTTGAGTTTGGTGCCGACCCCATCGGTCCCGGAAACCATGACGGGATCACGTAATTCGAGGCCCGCGTCACGCAGCGCGAAGAGCCCTCCGAACCCCCCGACGTCCGACAGGACACCGGGAATTCGCGTCTCACGCACGAGATCTTTGTAGCGCGCGACTGACTCATCGGCGGCATCTAAGTTGACGCCGGCTGCTGAGTATTGCTTTGACTTCGAGTCTTCCATGTCGTTCCTCGCCTTGTTTAGTGCGGGTCACGTGGCTAATATGCCGCGCGAAGCTAACGAAAAGGACAGTGGATGTCGAGACGAGCGAAGTCACGAGTCGGAGTCGCAAACGGTGGGGTTTGGTGGCCCGATCGAACCGGTTTGCGTCGCCCACAGGACATGACGATCGACGTCATGATCCCGGCGCTGAATGAAGAGAAGAGCCTTGGCCAGGTGTTGGACGCGCTACCCAAGTCGTGGGTTCGACGCGTGATCGTCGTGGATAATGGCAGCACCGACCGCACCGCCGAAATCGCGCGTGAACACGGCGCTATTGTGGTGAGCGAACCCGTTCGCGGCTACGGCGCAGCATGTCTTGCGGGAATTGCCGAAATCGCAAAAGACCCGCCCACCGTCGTCGTCTTCATGGATGCCGATTTTAGTGACCACCCGGATGAATTGCCTCGAGTCATTGACCCCATCATCGCGGGCGACGCGGAATTGGTGATCGGAAGTAGAACCATCGGCGCACGGCAGCGCGGCGCGCTGATGCCCCAGGCGGTTGTCGGGAACAAGCTCGCATGCACGCTGGTCGAGTTCCTGTACGACTATTATTACACGGATCTGGGGCCTTTTCGGGCGATTCGGTGGACCGCGCTGGAAGCGATCAACATGAAAGACCGGGATTTTGGCTGGACGGTTGAAATGCAGGTCAAGGCTGCACGTCTGGGGATTCCGACGGTTGAGGTGCCTGTGAGCTACCGCAAACGCGTCGGTGTTTCAAAGATCACGGGCACCGTGAAAGGGACGGTTCTGGCGGGCTATAAGATTTTGTACACAATCTTTGCGCAATACGTGGACGAGAATGACCGCTGAAGTTGTCATCTTTGCCAAAGCGCCCGTGGCAGGAAAGGTCAAGACTCGCCTTGCAGCGACGATCGGGCCGGAGTCAGCAGCCGCGTGCCATCAAGCCTTCATTGCCGACACCGTTGCGACCGTAGTTGGATCCGGACTTACCGGCCTGATTGCCCACGCGGGCTATATTGAACACCATGGATTCGATTGCGCGCGTGATGCTGGCTTTGATTTCGAAGAACAACCTTCTGGAGACCTCGGTCACCGAATGTTCACGTTGCTCGACTCACGGCTAAAGGCCACAGAGCGCGTGATTTTTATCGGAACCGACTCTCCGACGTTGCCAACTGAGTTCATCGCGCGCGCCGCGCAAATGCTAGACGAAGTCGATGTCGTCCTCGGCCCTTCATTTGACGGCGGGTATTATCTGATTGCGCTTAAAGAAGCCCATCAGGCCCCCTTTGACGGCATTTCATGGAGCACAGAAGCGGTCTTCTCGCAGACCGTCGAACGCTGCCTGGAGGCAGGTCTCAGCTACACTGTGCTGCCTTTCTGGTACGATGTTGACCACGCCGAAGACCTTCGGTTTTTGATGCGTCACCTGCAGCATCTTGGACGGATCCAACCTGATGCCCATAGGCATACCAAGGAACTCATCGACTCCCTCGATTTTCACGCTCTTTTGGAGATGGGATGAGCCGCGTTCGTGTCTGAATCCGCCGATCGAATGGATGGTGAGCAGACCTCCCTCGAAACCGAACTGATGAATCCGCTGGAGGTTCTCACTTGAGCATGCCTACGACCGACCAACGCTTGGCAGTGTGCGCCAGGCCGGAAGACCGACCCCATATCATGTACCAAACATGGCAGGAGCTTCTCTTCCTGCATTGGGAATTTTCGCCAGAAGAAATTCAGGCGACGCTCCCGCCTGGCCTGACCGTTGATACCTACGAGGGCAGGGCGTTTATCGGGCTTGTTCCCTTTTATATGCGTGGGATTCGGCCTCGCTTTTGCCCCCCGGTGCCGGGCATTTCAAACTTCCTGGAGTTGAACGTCCGCACCTATGTGTACGACGACCAAGGCCGTCCGGGGGTCTGGTTTTATTCGTTGGACTGCAATCAAGGCTTGGCGGTTCGCGTCGCTCGTCGCTTCTTTCACCTTCCCTATTTTCACGCGAAAATGAC
>JBFFMO010000461.1:0-4432 GCA_041554035.1 Allomicrovenator sp.
GCCGTGGCAGCGCTCAGTTTGCCTCTTCTGATGGGTTGTGAGGAAAAGGCGGAATCCCCATCTGCGCAGGGTGTGCAATTGGTGCAAACCGCACAAAGCTCACCAAACGATCCGGTCGACCTCAAGGTCGAAGAAGCTGAGGCTCCGACAAACGAGGTTGGAGCAGCCGCGCTGCCACTCGACATGACGAAATTGATCGAAGAAACGAAAGTCGAGGGGTGCGAATTGGTGGACTCGGCCAAGATCGACGCGCTCGGGCCCGAAGAAAGGTCCAATTTGATTCAACGCTCCAACCTGTTTGAAATCTACAAAGACCATACCCTGTCAGCGAATCTAAGCCGTATTGAACAGATCCAGGCGGCTCGCATGCGACGGATCCATGACGAAATGAAACGCAACCCGCCTAAACGACAAACCGAATGGGTGAGTGAGCCGTCCAAACACGCAATGATCGGAAGAATGGTCCTCGATCGCTAATTTCCGGCCAAGTAACCACTTCGATAGCTTAGAGATCTTTAGGGTCAAAGCCACGCAGCCTGGGTGGACATCGGTGTGTCTTCAAATTCGACCAGCAACGTGCTCCAGCGATTGATTTTGGGGAGTTCGCGTTTGAAGAAAAAGCGACACGCGACCAATTTCCCTTCGTAGAAGTCGTCTGGGCCCTTGGTTTCAATGGCCTTGGACGCCACAACAGCTTGTTTGAGCCACATCCAGGCGATGACCAGATGTCCCGCCATGTGCAGGTATTCCGTGGCATTCGCCAAATAAAGCGCGATATCGCCTTCCATCGCCTTGCCCATCAACGTCATCGTCGTGGTCGAAACCAAGCCCAGGGCTTGGTCCAGGTCGTTGGCATACTCGGCGGTGGCGGGGTTCGTTTTTCCGACCTCAATATCGGCCGTCATGCTTTCCACCAAGGCTTGCAGACCCGCGCCACCCTTTGCAGTCACCTTGCGACCCAGAAGGTCCAGCGCCTGAATCCCGTTGGTGCCTTCATGAATCGGGTTCAAGCGATTATCACGATAAAATCGCTCCACAGGATAATCGCGGGTGTAGCCGTAACCACCAAGCACCTGTATCGCGAGCTTATTGGCCTCCAGCGCATATTCGGACGGCCAGGCTTTGGCGATGGGCGTCAGCACATCCAGCAAAAGTGCCGCACGTTCGGCGTCGATGTCGGCTTTGATGTCGTCCACCAACCTTGCGCAGTGAACGGCGAGTGCCAGCCCTCCCTCAACGTAGGCCTTTTGGGCGAGCAGCATGGCGCGTACGTCCGCGTGTTCGATGATTGGGACCTGGGCAGTGTCGGGCGCCTTGTCGTGCGCGTGGCGGCCCTGTGGACGCTCCTTGGCGTATTCCAGCGAGTGCTGATAACCCGCGTACCCGAGCATGGTGGCGCCCAGACCTACGCCGATGCGAGCTTCGTTCATCATATGGAACATGTAGTTCAGGCCACGATTTTTTTCACCAACCAGATAGCCCGAACACGCACCGTGTTCCCCGAAATTAAGGACGGTATTTACCGTGCCGCGGTAACCCATCTTATGATTTAAGCCCGCCAGCTGAACGTCATTGGCCACACCTTTCGAGCCGTCAGCGTCGACGTGGAACCTCGGCACAATGAAAAGCGAGATGCCTTTGATTCCAGCCGGGCTTCCCGGGATGCGCGCAAGCACAAGATGGACGATATTTTCGGACAATTCGTGTTCGCCAGCCGAAATCCACATTTTATTTCCGACGATATTAAACGCGCCGTCGGCCCTAGGTGTGGCGCTCGTCGTGATGTCGGCCAGCGACGACCCTGCCTGAGTCTCGGAAAGGCACATCGTTCCAAAAAATCGCCCTTCGAGCATCGGCGCCAGAAAGGTCGACTTTTGTTCGTCAGATGCGTGCGCCGCAAGCAGGTTGGCTGCGGCGATGGTCAAGAGTGGGTAAGCGACCGCGGCGACATTGGCCGCCGAAAAAATCGCCATATAAGCCTGAACGATCGTGTAGGGCAGGCCCATTCCGCCCTGTGCCTCGTCAAAGGGCGCGGCGACGAATCCCGCATCAACAAAAGCCTGCACTGCGTCGTTGAGCGCTTGCGGCAAAATCACCTCTCCGTTTTCCCATCTGGGCTCTTCGGCATCAAGCAACGCAGCACAGGGCTCGAATTTCTGCTCCGCAACCTTGATCGCGGTATCGACGATCGCATCGAAAAGTCCACGACCCTGTCCAGCAAAGGCTGGCATGGCGCATAGGGCTTCGACATCGAAGACTTCGTAGAGCAAAAAGTCGAAGTCGCGTCGGCGAATGATATTCGGCATCGGTTTTCCAGAGTATTCGGGAAGCCATTTATGCGGGTCTGCCGCTTCTTTTGCAAGATGGCAACCGTAGCGACGGTCGCGTATCCCACCACAAAACATACCTAACGGTCTGCATTTTCCACTTTTCATGTCACGGGTTTGCCACCGCGACCGCGTTCGCGTAAGAATTGCGTCAATCGGGATACTTGTCCGACGAGAGTCGACATTTTTTGATTTCTGATCGCCATTTTTTATTTATGTTTTTTTGATGCGTTGTCAGTCAAAAAAACACGGTCGCCGCGGCGCCGCATCAATTTTGATTTGCACCCTGGGCGGAGCTTCATGAACCAACCACACACCAAGACAGTATTTCGGTTTTCCGTTGGGTTGGTGGCGGCGCTCGGATCATTGGGACTTGTGGGATGGCTTGGCCATGTTGCGGCCTTTCAGAGCGTGGTTCCAGAGTGGGCCACCATGAAGCCTATCACGTGCGTTTCCTTCATCCTTTCGGCGCTCGCACTCTGGTGCTTTCAGAAGTCAGGAACGTGGACGCCGGTGGCCCAGGCGTTGGCCGTACTCCTGATGGTTTTTGGGGTGCTCTCACTGGGGGGCACGCTGATTGTGGATCGTTGGCTACTCACCCTGGTCGGCGCCAAGGGGGCTTATGCCATGTCGGCCAATACGTCTCTGTGTTTTTTGATTTCCGGCCTCGCGATCACCTTGAGCCCCATGAAGTCCTTGCTGCATTGCCTTACGCAGCCGCTCGCCGCCCTTGTGGCGATGATCTCACTCGTGGCGATCTGCGGCTACCTGGTCGACGCCGAGTCGCTGTACACAGTGAGTGGATTTGGCACGATGGCGTTTAACACTGCGATTGCTTTCGGTGGTCTTGCGATGGGTGTGTTTGCGACACAGCCTGGTTTCGGAGTCATGCGAGTTTGGGGGCAGCGCAACGCCAGTGGCGCCACCTTACGGCGGCTCTTGCCGGTTGTGGCAGGGTTGCCACTATTTCTGGGTTGGGTGGCTCATCAGGGGATCATCGCCAAGCACTACGACGGTCAGTTTGGGCTCGCCCTGACCATCAGCGCATGTTCCGCGCTGATTGGATGTTATGCAGTTTGGGCGGCGAATCTGCAGGGTGGTGTCGAAGATTCATTGATTCAGCAAAAAGCGAATGAGCGATTTGTTTTGGCGTTTGCCGAGGAAGTGCAGAGCTTTTCCGAGCCCGATAAGCTCGTCACCTATGTTTGTCAGGCGATGACCGAACGACTGGGGCTCGATGATTGTCATTTGGCCATGTCGGGGCCTTTTCCAAACACGCTGCAAACTCACCACAAATTCCCAGATTCACCGCTGAAACCTGCGGATGCTGTTGCATTCGCGATCGCTCCCGTCCCCGTCGGTCAGCCCGCAGCTGCCTTGGTCTTATCGACCAAGACTCAGCGGAAGTGGAGTCCGGTAGATCTGCGTTTAGTGGCCGATGCGACCGAAACCCTATGGTTGTTGCGCGAACGTTGCGCCGCTTTTGTTGCGGTGCATGCCAGCGAGCGTGACCTTACGCTCACGATGAATTCGATTACCGATGGTATCATCACGACGGACGAAGGGGGGCGCGTGAAGCGGCTAAACCCAATGGCCAGTCGGTTGCTAGGAATCCCCGAATCCGACCTTATGGGTTCTACTTTGAGCTCTGTTTTCCCTCTCGATGACCTAAAAATACCAGGCGACATTGGCGATCGTGAGGTCGTGAACTCGGAAGGCCACGCGCGCCATATTCGTGGGCGTGTCTCTATTGTCGACGGCGGGACCTTTGCCATGGTGGTGGTCTTCCGCGACGTTCAAGAAGAGTATTTTGCACAAATGCTTCTGAAAGAGAGCGAAGCACGTAAGTCCGCGATTTTGCAGTCGGCGTTTGACCCTATCGTGTCGATGAACCACGAAGGCGATATCTTGGAGTTCAATGAGGCCGCCGAACAAATGTTTGGATACACACGCTCGGAGGTCGTTGGGCGCCGGCTGGCCGATAAGCTGATTCCGGCTCGCCTTCGGGGGGCCCATTCCAGCGGACTGGCACATTTTCTTGAAACCGGCGAGACAGAGATTCTGGGCGGAATTGTCGAGGTTCCGGCGATGCATTGTGATGGCAC
>JBFFMO010000462.1:0-4431 GCA_041554035.1 Allomicrovenator sp.
CCCTCTGGGCTTGGAAGCGCCGATATCTTCGCGAATTTCTCGCCAGTCGCCGTCGCTGGCCAAGGATATTGCGGTGAAAATATCAACGGGCTCTTTTCGCGAGCCGGTGTCAAACGCACGGTCGACACGAACGAAGCCGTGACCGATGTCGAGGGATTGGGCGCATGTGGCGGCTGGCTCGAGGTCAAAGTCACGGTGGGCCCTGTTTCGGCGGTCGCTTCTGGCAGCGGTGAATTTGGCGACGAAGAAACCTACGGCGCCAATGCGGCCTACCAACAATGGGACGCATTTGGGGCCGTGGCGCTTCGTCCCTGGAAACCCTTCGAAGTCTCGCTTGAGTACTTGCGCACAACGACCTCGTACAAAGGTGCGGCGACCGGAATCAACGACAGCGTCTCGCTGAACACCCGCTTCTTCTTTGACGGTGCCATCGCAAAATGAGGACGTTTTGACCAGAGTGGAAGACAGCTCGGTCGGCATTCGAAGGGCCGTCGCGTTTGCACTTGCGAGCTTTGTGTTCGCAGGTGCTGTCGGCGTTTGGATGCGTGCGGCCTCGCTTGGAGTCGCGCTTCCTGCAGACGCAGTGTGGGAAAATATCCGGCACGCACACTCCCACGTGATGTTCTTCTCTTGGGTTACGCCCGGGTTGATGGCCGTGATGGCGGTCAAAATGCGAGAGCGCGGCGCACGCATGGGTCAAATTGACAACATCCTTATCATTGCCATTTTGCTGGGGCTGATGAGCTTTGTCCCGTTCATGCTCAGTGGATATCAACCTTCCATCATCGCCGGAAAGCGCATCCCTCTCTCGGTACTTCTGTCCACGCTTGCGATGTTCACCTGGTACGCGTTTGCAAAGTCTTTCTTCAAAGAACGCAGCGTACTGAACGGTGCAGCACGGCATACCCTGAGCCTTGCTGTGGGCGCGTTGGTTTTGAGCACGGGCGGTGCCTGGATGCGCGGCGTTTTTGTCGCCACAAAAGAAACAAATAGATTTCTGACCGACGGAGCCGTGCACTCCTTTGTGACCACATTTTCGCTGGGCTGGCTCTTTGTTGGTGCCCTTGGCGTCCTTCACCTGCGCCATAATACGCCACTGGATAGGCGAATGAGGCTCACCAATTATGCGTTGGGATTTGGGCTCGCGGGCACCTGGATTCTGAGCATCGCGCAAGATTTTGTACCCAAATATTGGTGGGCGTTTGGAGCGTTGTGTTCGATGGTTTTCGGGCTCGCGGCGTTCACACATGTCGGGATCTTATGGCGCCACCGCTCAGCGCGAATCGTGTTGATCCCTGCGGCGGCCGTAAGTCTGACCCAAGGTTATGCGGCGCTTCCCGGCATCATGCGCTGGGCAGACGGCTCGAACCTCAGAATCCCCTATTTACACACCCTATTTTTACTCGTGGTCTCTGTCGTCATCGCTCAAGAAATCGCAACGTGGGTGCGGAGATCGGAGCTTGACCGAGCCCAAAAATGGGTCCGCGTTTTCACGGCAAGTGCCTGGTGTTTGGTGGTGGGGCTGTGGCCGACGACCGGGCTCTGGCCCAACGTGTTTCGCTCGTCGTTGGACCCGTGGATCGTGGTCATGTCAGCGACGCTGCCCGTGCTCAGTGCAGCAGCGTTCGTCTGGGTTTCGCCACGCTTCCCAAGTGTGAAGTCGAGAGGCCATTCATGCCCTCAATAACACGAATTTTCATCAAAACGGGCCTGCTCTACTTCGTGGCAGCGTGTGCACTATTATTGGTCGATTCGATCTTTGCAGACGGGACCCTTTGGCTCACTCCGACCTGGTTGCACCTCTTTGTGGTGGGCTGGATTTCGCACCTGATTTTTGGGGTCGCAGGATGGCTCTTTCCCAAGCATTCCAAGGCGACCCCGCGCGGTAACGAGAAGCTCGCCTACGTCGGATATGTCCTGCTGAACCTCGGATTATTGACCCGAACGGTCTTCGAAGGGCTTGGACAGCACGAGTGGCGACCCGCAGCGCTCGTTACGTCGGCGCTTCTGCAATGGGTGGCAGGCCTCGTATTGGTCGTTTGGATCTGGCCGCGCGTGAAGGGGAAATAATGCCGACCTTATCCGTCATCACCATACGCATCGCGCTCTTGCACCTGCTCATGGGCTGGACCCTTGGCGCGCTGCTCCTTATCCACAAAAGCGGTGTCCTGACTTTCGACACTTACCTGGCTTTGCGGCAGGCCCATTTCCATCTGCTTTTTTTCGGTTGGACCGTTCAACTTTGCCTGGGTGTCGCGTTTTGGATTCTCCCAAAATTTGTCGGAAACGACGTTCATTTTTATGGGACCAAACGCCTCGCCGAATCGTCCATCCTTGCGCTCAATCTTGGAGTCCTTGCCGCGATCGGATCGAAGACCCTCGCCTGGACGCTCTACACCGCATCAGCACTACTCTTCGTTGGCCATATCTGGCCACGAGTGAAGCCCTTTTCCGGGGCCAAAAAGTCGGAGTCTCTATGATCACACTCATTCCAGCACCGATCGATGAATCACCGATGCAACTGCTCTTGGCGTGCCATGAGCGAATTCGGAAATACCTAAAAATTTGCTGGCGACTTGGGGAAGCCGAAATGGACGATTTGGACGCCATTCAAAATTCCGCACGTGACGCCGCGAAGTATTTTTTGGAGGCGTTGCCATTACATATGCTCGACGAACATGACTCGATCATGCCTCGCCTCAGTGGGCTTTCTCAGGCCATGGACGCGGCGCTGGCGCGTATGCAACGAGAACACTTGCTCGAAGAAGACACCGTTCAGGAGCTGATTGGGTATTGTGACTCCCTGAGTGAAGCACCGCTTCGTCTGGAGTCCATTCGTGAAGACCTACGGCAATGTGTGCGGCGTCTGACGGTGACTCTGGAGTCGCACTTATCGGGCGAGGAACGCGAAATTTTCCCGGCTCTTCTGGAGCTGCCCATCGCGGTCCAAACGGAAATTGTCACGGAAATGAGAGCCCGGCGGAACCCCGCATAGCCTGGCACGCATGGAAACTCGCGGCAGCCCCGCCAATCAAAGCAGACTCAATGGAACGCCACGAAAAACTTGAAGCACTCAAAGAACAGTCGTTATTCGCAAACCTAAGTCCGGCCGCGATCGAACCTGTTCTCGACTATTGCATGATTCGAAAATTCACCAAGGGCGAGACGCTTTGGCGCGAAGGCGCACCCGCGCTCAATTTCACTTTTCTGGTGAAAGGGAAAATAAAAATCATCAAATTTCGAGCCGACGGAGGTGAAGCAAGCCTTGGGGTTTTTGATGAAGGCGATGCGGTAGGCCAGATCGCGGTGTTCAGGCGCATGCCCTATCCGGCCTCGGCCGTGGCCATCAACGATGGCTTTTGCATCGAGATCTTCCGCGACCATTTTTATGGAACCCTTCAGAAACACCAATCCCTTATGGAAGGCATGATCGAGGGAATCATGGCGCGGAATCTGGACCTCGTCCGTCGTGTCGAGGAACTCACGACCTCCAGCGCCGAACAACGGCTGGCGATGCTTTTTCATGGCCTTTGCGAAAAACACGGGAAACGCAAAACCATGGAAAATGGCGACATGGGCATTCATCTGGACATCAACTTATCGCGAAAAGACATCGCGGATTTGATCAACGTTCGGGTTGAAACAGCCATTCGTTTGATGAGTCGCTGGAATAAGGTAGGTCCGGTCAGCACGCAGAGCGAAGGCTTTTTGGTCATCGATTGTGATTGGCTCGAGACACTCGCGGACGGCGAATAAAAACGCCGGCATGATCGACGTCATACTCCCCCTGAAATTACTGGTTAGGTTGCGGCGGAGGTGCCGACATGAATTTTGCACTATTTCAAAAAGGTTTCCGACCGTTCTTCGCGGCCGCAGCGGCATTTGCCGCGATTTGGATCCCCTTGTGGTCTGCTCGTGTTTCGGCAGGTTGGCAGGCGGCGTGGACAGGTCCGAATTGGCACGCGCACGAGATGTTATTCGGCTTTTTTGCAGCGGTAATCGCAGGATTCCTGCTGACGGCCGTCGAGAATTGGACAAAAGCAGAAACGGTTAACTCCACACAACTCCTTGTCCTGCTCCTCTTGTGGGTCGCCGGACGTGTCGTGATGGTGGGTGGAAACGCCACCGGTCCCCTCATGATATTAGATCTGGCTTTTCTGCCAGCCGTCGCGTTCTTTGTGGCGCGCCCCATCTATCGCACTAAAAACCGCAGAAATTACATGATCCCGGTGATCTTGAGTGTGCTCTTCGGCATCAACTTGACCTCACACCTTGCCGGCGCGCTGGGCAGCCCCGAGATCGCACGCAGAGCCTTGTTAATCGGAGTCTATGTCGTCACGGCGTTGGTCCTCATGGTCGGTGGCCGAGTCATTCCGTTTTTCACCTCCAACGCCACGGGCAAGGTGACCTCGTCCAATCCGACGCTTGAAA
>JBFFMO010000463.1:0-4420 GCA_041554035.1 Allomicrovenator sp.
CGCGGAGGTTCATTGGCCTTCCTCCTTGAAAAACGCAATCCAAGCTGAGGCTTGCTCCATGGCCCAGACTCGTGTGCCAGGTTCGCCTTGTCGAAGTTCTCGAGCTTGAACGGACTGTCTTGCGATACCGGATGCGCTGATTTGTGGCAGCGCTGGGGAGCCTGCGTTGGCGTCAAAGCTGAAGTAGTCTTGGATAAGACTTTGTATCTCTGAGCCAGGCAAAGAAGCGTAGTGGGTTCTGGTGAAGAGATAATTCGATATGGCGTCTGCAACGACCAATCCCGCGTCAACGTTGGCGTCGTACTTCCAGATCTTGTTTGGAAGCAGCCGGACGTTTTTATTGCCGGACTGGCTTAACTGACCAAGCCGCGTACGACTGAGCGGGCCAATGTTTCCCGTCGTCGGGTCAAGGATATGGCGGGACGCCACATTGAGGTCCACCGTGTGCTCGCCTCCACGTCGAATAAACTCGTCTGCGAGCCGCTCCAAAAGACATTCAAGCAGTTGCAGGTAACGGTCATCGGCGCTTGCCGCGTCACCAAGCATGGTCTCGCTAGAGAACACTGCAAATGGTTGAGCTTCATCGTTGGGGGTTAGATTCAGTCGTTCTTGCAGCAAGGTGCGCAATACGGACGCCACAGCGGCATTTGTATCTTCCGCATATCTGTTTACCGCCTCATATCCATTGGGTTGGTGTTCTTTAAAGACACGATCCAGCGACTTCACGTCATCCCATTTCGGTTCGGCGCCTGATTTAAGTGCTTCCGCGGCACGACTTTGCGCGTCGGCGGCCCGAGCACTGAATAATGTGTGTGCGTCTTTCAACGCTTGGGTCAACGCGTCCGTCAGATTTGCGTCCGGGCGAGCATCGTACCAAAGCACGTACATGCTGGGCCGCTGCATATAAGTTCGGTGTGGTGGCCAAGGAACTAGCGGCGCTTCCTTTTGAACATAGTGTTTGAAAGCAACGCTGAACCCAGCGTCAATGCGAGCGGGAATGCAGACCCCAGCAACAAGCACATGCGCTGACGGCTTGTTGAAGTTCCCGGACTCGTCGACAAATAACGTCCAACGAAGTGTCATGCCCAAATATCCTGAAAGAGATGCAGCGAGGGTAACCGGGCTTCACCCGACTGTCATCCTCTGAATCCGGGAAAGATGCACAAAGGCGTTGGAAGTTAAGAACGGAAACATCCTCATCAGTCCTAATAAGTTCCTGGATGCGATCAATTAGGATTTTCGGAAGTATATTTCGAATCTTGGCGAACCTAAAAATCAAAAACTTCGTGTTGCTTTCTTGCGTCGTTGGGAAGCTGGCCATCAGCTTTCAACAATAGAAATCTAAGCCGTATCTGTCAGTAGTGTTTGCAGGCTCGTCTGTATTGTTGAATGACACGAGTTTCAGTGTTGAAATGACACGAGTTTCCGTCGGCTAAATTGTCGGAAATGGCGTTTTAGTTTCCGATATCTCTTTTCAGGCGCTATACTCGCGACACCAAACCAACAACAAATCCCAGTGGGGGACTTGTGCCGAACACAAGGCGACACTTATGGCAGCTGAAGATGATGGCGGAAGACTTCTGAAAGCCGTTCAGGCAGTGGCAATCTCACCAAAAAACGCGAAAGAAATCGTTTCGAATTATAGAGAGCAAGTTAAGGCTCAAAACAAGGACATGAATGCCCGAGAAGAGGATGGCTTGATTGCCGATAAGCTGATCTCCAGATACGCAAAACTCGCCGGTGGCGTCGGAGGCGGTTCTGCACTTTCCGGCGTGGTTCCTGGTATTGGCACAGCAGTAGCGGCGTTGGGTGGTGGTGCAGCCGATGCTGTCGTTTGCATGAAGCTTCAGGTCGACCTGACCATGTGTATTGCAGAAGCCTACGGTTACGATTTGAACGACGAAGACGCTCAGCATCTGTCATTTGTTATAGCCGCGACGGGCAGCCTAGAGAAGGCGGGGGTGGCTTGGGGCGGCCAGGTTGCTTCCAAAGCAGGTGTGAGACTGGTCCGCCAGTATTTGAAAGGCGCCACTCTTTAAATACTCAAGGAATTATTCAAGAAGCTCGGTCTTGTTTTCACGCGGAAGGCGCTGGAGAAGATGATTCCTTTTGGAGTCGGGGTGGCGATTGGGGCCACCGGTAACTACCTTCTGACCAAATATGTTGGAAAGAACGCCAAGGAGTGGTTTGACATTGATGCACAGGAATGACGAGCAGTTCTTTCCGCCGTGGTCTTCAGGTCGATCAGCGATGCCATGAACAAGGGGGTATTTAACCAGATGAACGCAGCTTGTTTTTCATATTGGTAAGAAACTTCCAGTGACCATCATGTTTCATCTGAGCAAACAGTTCAGTCATCTCGTCATAATTTGTTGGCTCATTTGGATGGCTTAAATTATTCCGATGGGCACAAAAAGCTTCCCCAATTATGCGTAGGTTTGTTGTGCGTTGCCGATCGTTTTGGTCACATTCGTGCTGAGCATGGTCTTTCCACGCGCCCACATAACCTGTCAACATAGGCATGAAGGTCGGGTATTTTAGACGCGAATTTTTTGACTGATTGAAGTCAGCTTTGCCAACAAGCAGAGCGCCAAAATCTTGCGCGAGTTTGTCAAAATGTTCGGGATAGCTAATGCCTTTCCAACGACGCACAGCTTGAGCAAGCGATAATTGAAGCTCACGCTCAAATGCCTTACTAACAAGGTAGCCACATGGCGAAAGGTCGGCTCCACCCGTGTTCATGAGTGTTTCCTCCAGCTTCGTGGCCAAATGAAGCCAACGTTGCGAATCTTGGTCGAATCCGAGTTCACCGCCAAACCTTGTGACATTTCGAGGATCGGTCTTTCTGAAATCCGACGTTGCAAAGACAGCCGACTGCCACGCCAAGAAAATGCGCCGTTGGTCGGACTCTTCGGCCGCCAACGCTTTCAATCGAGCTTGGGACGCGTTGTCCAGCCAATGTTGATTTTGGTCACGAAAGTAGCTTGGCGGCTCCGAGCTGGCAAAAGCCAAATAGAGGGCAGACGCGCAGTCGGGATCAAAATCCAATGTGTGGGGAATCCATTCACCGGGCGGTTGGAAAGGATGTCCCTCCCGAGCGATTTGTTGTGCGTGATAACCCAGATCGTGGAGTTGGTTGCGTAGATGGGTAGTGTTAGTTGGCACAAGCCAGCCCGTTTTCGCTCTAAGATCCGTAGTTACGTAGAGCGCCGGCAGATCAGCGAGTTCGACGCCAAAGATCGCAGCCATATTGAATGACATACGCGCTCGATCTCGTACACGAAGTGGATGGGACATTCGTCGTTCCAATGAAGGCCATCGATCCTGTGCGAGCTTTCTCCATGATTTCGGCTCATCAACCGGAGCAAAGAACAGAAAGTCATTGGTTGTGTTCGAGTCAAGGTACTCAAAGTCTTTCTCTAACGTCTTATGTAGGCTTCCGTTTTTATCTGGTGAGTCCAGTACGATGGCACATAAGGAGAACCTTTCGAGCTCCGCGCATGATTGAGCATGAAATCGATTGTCTGAGTTCATGACCTCCCATAGCAACGAATAGAGCGTGTTTGGTGCACCCATGCGACCCCTAAGTAAGTAGTTAGAAGGAAAAGATAGAAGCTGTGACCGTAGTCGTCCAGTTTGAATCAATCCGCACGGTCAGCGGTGAGCGGTGAGCAGTTGGTCCGCGGGCATCCTACCCGCCCGCGATGTGTGATTGGCATTTAGTCGTGGACGAAGTCTTTCGAGTTGGCACGAATCTGGCTCATATCCGGAGGTGTTGAACGGAACACGACAGGGGAGGCCCACCATGAATACAAACCACGCACCTAAAAATAGTTGGATGATTGCGACGCTGCTTGCATCGGCGATGGCGCTGAGCGCGTGTGCTGACAACACAAACAAATCCACAACCCCGGTCGTGGCGAGTTTCACGCTGACGCCTGCAACCACGTGCCAGGACGTCGAAGCCCAGCTTGTGGATTCCCTTGTGGAACAGGCGCTCACGGACCGGTACGTGCTCTTTCGTAGCGACGAATTTCAGAATAACGCCAGCGGAAACAACTCCGTAAATAATGCGGTCGATCCGCCCGAAGATTTCACGACCACCAACGTTCAAGAAGAAGGCGTGGACGAGGCCGACTTCATGAAGACGGACGGTTCGTTCATCTACATGCTGCGCGGCCAAGAGCTGATTATTACTAAGAGTTGGCCCGCCGAAGAAACAGCGATCACCAGCCGGCTTGCGCTGCCCCTAAATTATGCCTCGTCGATGTTTTTGAAGGGCGACCGGGTCGCCATTTTCTCGGGTGTTTACGAGTATCCATGCGGCATCAATAACCCGACAGACGTCAATAACGGTGTCGAGCCGATCGATTGCACGACGGGTGACCCGTTTTATGGAACACGCGTAACCTTGGTGGAC
>JBFFMO010000464.1:0-4411 GCA_041554035.1 Allomicrovenator sp.
GCTGCGGCCTTTTGCTGCAGCTCGCCTAGCTTCTCATGGAAAAAGACAGCCTCTTTGATACGGCGAGACTCAGCGCTTGTGATGACGACAAAATGGGTGCCGTCGTCGCGCAAAATGAAGTCGATCATTTCTCCGCGGGTTCGCAGAGCTTCCTGAAGGAAAGACAAGGTGTCGAAGAAGTCGACCAGATCGGTGACAAAAACGTCGCCGAAGATCTTCCCAAGCAGGCTCGTGACCATGGATCCGGGATCAAAAACCCGCGAAAACAAACCACGAGAAGCCGACTTGCTGGGAATGAACCACTTCATCACACGGTCGTCGAAAAACTGTCGCGCCCGGCCCGGTGTGCTCAGGAAATCCAAAGCATTCTTGGTCGGCGGCGTGTCCAGGACCACCAGGTCAAAATACCCGCCGGTGTAAAGGTCATGCAGCTTATCGAGCGCCATATACTCCTGCATTCCGGCAAGAGTCGATGACAAGAGGCGGTAGATATTATTCTTCTTCGACCGAGCCAGCGCCCCCTTGTCCGGGGCGTATTTCGCCACCAGATCGTCGAGCGTCTGCTGCTGATCCAACATCATCGCCCAAAGCTCACCTTTGGCGCCGGGAATGCCTTCCATCGAGATGCGCTGAGGTTCGTTGGTCAGTGTTTCGAGGCCCAAGCTATTGGCCAATCGGCGTGCGGGGTCGATCGTAAGCACGATGACTTTGCGGCCACGAACGGCGGCCTCGAGCCCAAGCGCTGCCGAACTCGTGGTTTTGCCAACGCCGCCGGGACCAGCACACACGATCAAACGGCCACTATCGACCACCGATGTCAGAGGAAGAGTCATACTCGCCCCTTATTCAGATGCCCGGCGACCGTCGAGACGATCGCACGTTCATTGAGTTCGTAGACCATCGGCAATTCAACCACGCGCTCCAAACGGTCGTGCAAAATCGCCAGGTAATGCAGGTCTCGCTCGTGCCATTGACGGGCGAGTTCGATGCCGGCGATCCAACGCCGGTAGGACTCGATGTCGGGCTGCATCAGGATGCTTGCGGGATTTGTTTGCACTTCTGCGGCTGTCGCCAATCGGTTGAACGACTCAAGCGCATCTTCAGAAAATGGCTGCTCGTGCACCATGTTCACGAGCGCCAAATCCATACCCCTATGCAGGGCACGCTCTAGCTTGCCTGCCAGTTCGATCGTCTCGTTGACCGGCATTTCTTCGGCCAAACACACAGCGACAATCGCAGAGCGCTTGGGATTGGCGATCACGGCGTGGATTTCACCCGCCCGTTTGGCGATCGGCCCCACGTCTCGCATCATGCCGTTCAGCGTCTGAGGCACAGACAGGAAGGTCACGGCATGACCGGAAGCCGGAAGGTCGACCACAATATGGTCCCATCGAGGCGTCTCGGTCTCAGACATCAAAAGGATTTGGTCCAAAAGAACGAATTCACCCACCGACGGTGCCGAATCAAAAAACGATTTGGTGACGCGGTTGCCGACCACGGCTTTGACGATCTTCTGCGAGGGCAAAAAGCGGCTCAGCGTCGCGACAAGGCTTTCGTGCGAGCGCAGGTTGATGCCCCAGAGATTTTTCTTGAGTTCGACCCGCTTATGGCTGCTGTCGCCTGCCCCTAGGATTTCGCTGATGGCTGAATAAGCGTCGGTCTCGACGATGAGCACACGTCGGCCACGGTCAGCCAGAGCCTCGGCCAGAGCCGCGGCGCATGTACTTTTGCCGACACCGCCCTTACCGGTGACGAAGATTAATCGCTTGTCGTCGAGATTCTCGAGCATGAAACCTGAGCGCTTTGAGTGCGACTTTAGATGCTGCACAAGCGGATGAAGTGCACGCGGAGGTTACTCGGCGTGCAAGTCCTTACGCAACCCTCATTTCGTCTCAGGTGCCTGTCGTAAGAACGCTAAAATTTCGTCTTGAGGCAGGGTCCACGGTGGGTCAAATCCCCATCGTTCTTTGTAAGCCGCGTTGGTTGCAGGACAATCCACTTCTCCCGGATGGGCCACCCATGGGCGGACGGTCGTCAACACGGTCAAGACCTCACAGGCCTCCTCGTGGCGACCCGCGGCCCAAAGGGCCGGCACGATTCCTTGCTCAGGGAAGGTCTGAACTATAAACGACACGAATCGAATCAAAGAAATATCGAGGGCCTTGCCTTCGTGGGCGCGTAATAACTGGTCGGTCATGTAATCATGTAGCCCGACCCTATTATAAGTCTCGAAGATTCGTCGCGCTTCGGTGAAGTTCTTTAGGGCGATAAGTACATGAACAGCCGTATCCCTCTCATATCTTATCTTGGATTCCTCCAGCGCCTGAGCACGGTCACGCACACGGTGTAATACAACATCACACCAAATGCCCTTGTTGCTTTTTGGCCCCTTGGGTTTCAAAGCTTCATCTGAACAATTTTCCAAGGCACTGGCGAGCTCCTCCCGATACTTTGCAGCGATAAACGAATTGCGGAGCCATGCTTGCTGCCATTCGCATTTGGGCGGCAAATTCAAAAAGGAAAGTGCGCTTTTGATGCCCGTTCGTTGAGCTTCGGCGAAAGCAGCGAGCGACGCTTCGTTGCAGTAACCGCTCTGATCAAATGACCCGCCATTCAGAACTTGCCATCCTGATGTCTTGTCTAAGCCATTTAGATCATTAAAGAGACGGGATTTGACGGATTCATTCGCGTTCACGATCAAATATGGTGAGCGCCAAAAGAACCAATTTGGGTATTTGACAAATCTCAGCAGAGCAGAAGCAAAATCGGCCGAAGTCCGTGCCTGTCTTAACTGGACCAGTTCGTCCCACGGAAATCCGTTCATTTGAGGAGTCGCAAATTTTGGTGTGTTTCCATTCAGCAGAAGCGTCCACGGATCGTCAGTTTCCAACAGTGTAAGCGCCGGCTCACGGTAACCGACGGCTAACATCGTCCACTGGTGCGTTCGGGCATCGCTTGGATCGAGCTGATTCATTCGATTCATTATCTCGGCATATCCCCCCCAACGTATTAAGCAGCCAAGCACGAGGTCCAGCGCACCGATGTCATTTCGCACTCTGGCAACCAGGGTCTTATAATACGGTTTGATCACCTCGCACCTTTCCGAAATATCGGCGAAAGCGGTGACCGGCATGAAGTCGCCACGAACCTCCAATTCAGTCGCTTTCTGCATGATCCACCGCACCGAATCTTGGTACTGGGGGGTCGCCCAGTTTACAAAATCAGCGGTGAGGGCCATCTCGAGCACCACCTGTTGGGAGGCGACATCCGCGGTTTTCAGTTCATCGAAAAGGCGTTCGTTCACGCCTTGCGCGATCACCGTTCTGACGTCTCCTGATTTCGATAGAATGTAGGCAAGAGCCACTAGCTGATTGACGCCCTTTACGGTCTCCGCACGTTTCTTAATCAGCAAAAGGTCTGGCGCAGCCCCACGTTGGACCAGCAAGAATTGGCGAAGCACAAAACGGGCCCCGGGATCGACGTTGAGGCCATCCCACTCCCTATCGAATCGCAAAATATCGGCCTCTCTCAAGAAATCGAGGGCGATCCAGTTCCAGACTTTGGGGGCCTCAAGTGCCAGCAACTCAGAAAAAGCGTTCACCGCGGAGATCAGCGGTTTTTGGATGTCCTCGCCCAGGACTCTGGCCGTTGCCGCGCGGCCCAAAGCCAATTCAACACGCATGGCCGCACGTTCCCAGTCCTTTTTGGGGATATCGGGCCGAGCCGTCTCTATGAAGTGTTTTTCGGCGATATCGAATACTGGGCCCGCTTGCCCGGCCGCCCCCAGGTCGACCAACCCTAACGCGTAGTCGTGACAAAATTCCTCACAAGCTTGTGGGGCGGCATCTAATGTGTGACGCGTCGGCGCACTCGCGCATCCAGCAAACGTCAAAAAAAGCAGAGCAATCATGCTTTTCATTTGGCCCCCTGATTTTTGATCAACGTTAGGAGCCTGCCGCCCAAGATGGAGTCAGCAAAGTAGATATCGTACAGTTCTTGGCCGAACGACTGGTCGACCAGCGTGCAGGTCCTTGCCGCGATGAACACATAGGCCGCAGCTTCGGCGGACTCGGGTCTACCGGACCTCACGTAGGGCGGTAACGAATCAAAATGTGCTTTGGCCTGTTCGGGGCCTTTGGTCTTGGCCAAAAAGACGGTCTCGGCCAGAAGGTCAAACCATTTGAGCGCAGCTTGATCGGTCGCGGCCTTCTTGGCCGGATCAAATATCTGTGGGTCCCCTAGGAGGGCGCCGGCCCAAAGACGCGCCACCTGAGCCTGCATAAATTCCGAGTCCTTCAATTCGACAGCCAAGGCACGCATTGCGACTTCATCCATTTGTGCGACGGAAGCCATCAGGGTCGCAGAAGACCTCAATTCTTTGTGTTCAATCCAATGGGCCGTGTAGGTGACC
>JBFFMO010000465.1:0-4399 GCA_041554035.1 Allomicrovenator sp.
ATGTGCTTTTTGACAAAAAAGCCGACATGGCGGAGGTCGAGGCGGTCGAAATGGCCAAGGCCTACCTGACCCAAAAAATCGACAGTGGAGAGCTGGATGTTCCGGCAGGAATCAGCTTTGAATTTGCGGGTTCTTACGAAAACCAAGTTCGCAGTGAAAAACGCCTGATGATTCTGGTGCCGCTGGCTCTGGCTGTGGTGTTCATGCTGCTCTACCTGCAATTTCATCGTGTCGTGATTACGGGCGTCATCTTCACCGGTGTCGCCGTGTCGCTATCTGGCGGATTTCTTTTGATTTGGGCGTATGGCCAGCCCTGGTTCATGGATTTCACGGTCTTTGGCATCTACATGCGCGACCTCTTTCAAGTGGGGAAAGTGAATCTGTCGGTGGCCGTCTGGATTGGGTTTATCGCCCTTGTGGGCATCGCGACCGACGACGGTGTCGTGATGTCCACCTACCTGAAACAGCGTTTTGAGGCCGAACCGCCCAAAAGCATCGCGGAGGTCCGTGAACGCACGCTCGATGCCGGCCTGCGCCGCGTGCGACCTTGCCTGATGACGACCGCCACGACGATTCTGGCCCTTCTTCCGGTCGTGACGTCTCAGGGGCGTGGGTCTGATATCATGATGCCGATGGCGTTGCCCGCGATGGGCGGGATGGTCATCGAGTTGATGACACTTTTTGTGGTCCCGGTGCTTTTTGCCGCAGCAGAGGAATTCAAGTTCCGTCGGTCAGGTCTCGGCTAGTCGGGTTTCGGGTGGTCAGGTTTCGGGTGGTCGACTAGTCGGGTTTCGGGTGGTCAGGTTTCGGGTGGTCAGGTTTCAGATGTTAACCCCGTCGTAGGGCGGTGATGCCTGAATCATAACATCATCGAACGTCTCGATTCTCGTGATGTCGCCAAAATAAAATCCGTCTAACGCGGCAATCCAATCACAAAAGTCTGGTGCCGTCGGAAATTCAGCGCAGTTCCTGTTTTCAGCGCCTGCCGGAAGTGTGGCGGTCTGGATTCCACCTGGCGTGTTTGAATCGGACTCGACACCGGCGTCTGTTGAACTGTCGACAGGGGCATCATCTGACGTGCAGCCGGTTGAGGCGATTAGTCCTAAGAACATGGCGTATACACAAAATCGCATTGGTTTCACCCGGATTATCCGCTTGGTTTCAGGGCGAGAATAGAGATCGTTAAAACCCCAATCAAGAGCTCGTCTAAAATCTCATCTCAGTCTTTAATGAACGTTTGGCGATCGTGTATCCGCTTGGTTTCGGCGGTCCACGCCAAGTCTATTTCACGACTATTCGGCAGTATAATACCGCTTGGTCAGCGTTTCGACGTCTTTTACGGTAGTATAGTGCCGTTAATTCGTTTGAAAGGTTCGCTCTTCGGCATTATAGTGCCGGCATGACAAAAGAAACCCTCAGTATCGACGTTCATTTCAATGGCTCTTGGCATGAAGCGGCCGAATTGCTGGTGCACGACACTGATGCCGGACTGAAAGGTCGCACGACGCTCACCTACAGTAATGACTACATCGAGGCTCAGATCGCGGCGTTCGGCACCCATGACGCTCGCACGATCAGTGAACATCATCCGCTGCTTTTTGAAGCATGGTCGGAACCGACTTGGCCCGCTTTCACGCTGGATATCATGCCAGCCGGTGCTGCACGCCGCTGGTGGTCCAACCGCCTGGCGGATCAAAAGCTAACTGAGTCACAGCTCGATTTTGTGTTGCTTCGTGACCATACGGTCGCGCCGATTGGCCACTTGCGCATCACTCGACCACTTGCGGAAATGCCGGCTCCGATCCCATTTACCAAAGACGAAGTCTGCACTCGGTCGGTGTCGTTTTTGGAATATGCCGCTGAACGTGGGGCTGCGATTGGCGGCGCAACGGGTGCGGGTGGCGACGCCCCGAAAGTCCTCTTAGTCCAAGACCGAGAGGGTCATGTCTATCCGGAAGCAGCGTTGCCCGATGAAGACGTGAGGGCCTGTTGGTTCGTGAAGTGGCCTCGAGGGCGCGACACCGATCGTGACCGTCTCGTTCTGCGCGCCGAATACTTGTACTCGCATGCTCTTGCAACACTTGGGATTGCAACCTGCGCAGGCGAATGGCGAGAGCTGGAGGGCGGTAAACCAAGCCTTTGGTTGCCTCGTTTTGACCGCGTAGTCGGAGACAACAAATTAGAACGCTTGGCGGTGGAGTCGTTCTATTCCTTGGCCGGTGTGGTTCAGTCTGGAGCGACCGTGTCGCATTTGACGTTTCTGACAGCCCTGGCCGAATGTGTCGAAAATCGTGGCCAGCGTGACCAGCTTGCCGACTTAGTCAAAGAGTACGTCTGTCGAGACTTGCTGGATGTAGTCGTGGGCAATTCGGATAATCACGGGCGCAATCGGGCAGTCTTGCGGGGGGCGAAGCTGGAATTGGCCCCCATTTACGACCTCGCTCCCATGATTATGGACCCCGAAGGTGTGACCAGGTCGACCAGGTGGGGCGACCTTGAGCGCGGTGGTCATATCGATTGGCAAGGCGTCTGCCAGGCGGTGTCGCCTTGGGTCGAGTTGGACGAAATGGAGCATCATCTGCGCGATTTTGCTGCGCGGCTTCTGCCGTTGCCGGATGCGTTGCGTGACGCGGGTCTGAGTGACGAAGTGTTCGAGTTTCCCCGAATCTACTTGAAGCGATTGCCCGAAGTTCTCAAGGCATGGGGGCTGCGATGAACACCGAAGAGCGAGACGCCTTCTACGACAAAATCGTCCACGCGGTCGCTGCTGGCGACATGACTTGGGGCGAGGCCATCCGGACGTTGCGGACGGACGTCGCTGGGGTCAATCAGGCGACCTTCGCCAAGATGACAAAGATCTCGGAGCGGACCTTACGCCAACTTGAAACCGACGCGGGAAATCCTACGCTTGCGACGCTAGAGGCAGTACTGAAGCCCTTTGGACTCTGCATAGGACTTCGCCGGCGTTAGGAAGTGTTGAGCGGTCGCCGAATCGCATGCACGCCTGGAATACCAGCGGCAAATCGCAGGCGCGTATCCTCCCGAAACCCGACACCCCACCGCCCGCGTACCGTTTAGGTCTTGCCCAGCTGGGCCTTCGGGTGTGTTGGGTCCAAAGCGGCCTTAGCGTCGGCCTCACGGCGCTCAGAGTAGCGGTCGACCAGATAGTCGCGGTGGTCTCGCGTGAGCATCGTGAATTTGTAGAGTTCTTCCATCACATCGACGACTCGGTCGCGGTACGACGAGTCCTTCATCGTGTCGTCGTCGTTGAACTCCATGTAGGCCTTCGCGACCGAGGATTGGTTGGGAATCGTAATCATCCGCATCCATCGACCCAAGATTCTGAGCGTGTTTACGGCATTAAACGATTGTGAACCGCCGCTGACTTGCATCACCGCGAGCGTTCTGCCCTGCGTCGGCCGCACCGCGCCAGCAGGCAAGGGTATCCAGTCGATCTGGTTTTTAAATAGGCCGGTGATATTTCCGTGCATTTCCGGTGAGGTCCAAACCTGACCTTCCGACCATTCGCAAAGCTCCCGAAGGCGCAGAACTTCTGGGTGGTTCTCGTGTTTGGGGCTCTTAACCGGCAAGTCTTCGGGATTAAAAATGCGAACCTCGGCGCCAATTCCCTGCAAAATCCGAGCGGCTTCTTCGGTCAATAATCGGCTGTAGGAACGCTCGCGCAATGACCCGTAAAGCATCAGGATCTTGGGTGGGTCGTCGCGTCGCGGTAGCTCGGGCAAAGGCGGGACTTCAAGTATTGGAGGGTTGCCGTCGTGATAGCTCATGGATTCACCAGAAAAAATGGTTCTTTATCGGCGGGCATTTCACCCAATTCTTTGTCGGTCAGACGAGCATAGATCTCGATCAAATTCCCACCCGGATCTTTGAGCCATAACTCATGCAGTGGGGTCCCTCGCCAGGTCGTGCGCGCGGGTTTATGAATCGTCCATCCTGCGTCTGCCGCCAGATGATGGGCTTGAATCACAGCCGCGCGTGTCCCAACGTCGATGCCGAGGTGGTAAAGCGTGTCGTGATGAAGCTCCATGCCGTCGTCGACCAATAAAACCAAATTGGTTTTGATTTTTGGGCTCACAAAAGTCACGTAACGATGCGTCCATTCTTTGGGGGGCACGTCCAAAAGCCACGCGTAAAAGCGCGCTGCGACCGGAAGATCGGGCACCCGAATACTGGCATGAAACTCAATGGGGTCGGGGCCTTCGGGCACATCACGCAGGGCCGCCAGGACCTGGATGCGCGAGCGAATCTGGTCGCGTGCGACGCGGAAATATTGGAGGCGTTCTTCGTCGCTCAAGACCTCGTTTTTTCGGTCGGGATCCTGCAGGGGCCAATGCAGTCTTGGCGCCGAACTCAGGAAAACCGGACAGACTTCTTCGGC
>JBFFMO010000466.1:0-4397 GCA_041554035.1 Allomicrovenator sp.
CGGCGACGACGCTGTTTTCTGTGCTTGGGATCTTGCTTAACCCCCGCGGATTCGAGATTTTTCTCTATCTTCAAGACCTGACCACCAACCAGGAAAACCGCACCTATATTACCGAGTGGTTCCCCGCGACGCCGTTTTATCCGCCTTTTTACGGCGCGCTTTTCTGGGTGCTTCTGGTCGGACTTCTGGCGCTGATGGCCAAAGATTGGCGGAAAGTCGACCTCGCCGATCTCTTTTTATTCGCAGGTTTTTCCCTGCTGGCCATCGGGCAATCCAGGGCTTTGCTCTGGGTTGGACTGTGTTTTCCGGTGGTCGCTGCGCCTTACGCGGCGCGGTTCCGGGTGATTTTTGGGCAGGGCGAGCCGACTTCGAAGGCGATGCAGGGCGTGAACGCGATGATTGCGGCCGGGTTGATCATCGGGGTGGTTGGGCTGCAACCTTGGTCGGGTCAGAACGTTCGCGCGGCTGAAACCCAGATTTCACCCACTCGGACGACGGCGCCACTGCTGGGCTTGGTCATGAACGACACCCCTGTCGAGGCCGTGCAGTGGCTCAAGGACCACCCCAACGAATGGCGAGTTTTTCATGACCATCGTTATCCGGGCTACATCCTCTATGAGCTTCAGGACGCGTATCCAAAACAAATGGTCTACGTCGATAATCGGGTTGAGTTGCCCAGCGCAAAAGACTGGCGGACCTTTGATACGGTCAGCAACGGAGAGGGCTGGAGAGAGACGTTTGAGCGATACGACGTCAACGCTGTGGTTGCGGCGATGAAGACCCAATCGAAGCTCGTAAGAGCGCTTGAGGGCTCATCCGAGTGGAGCCAGAAGTTTCAAAATGAACACTACGCCTTGTTCGTGCGCGAGTAGACGCCGCGCGAGACATTGAGGCGGACGCGCAGGACTTCTTTGAGCATTTCGTAGGACTCAAAAACGTACCGTTGTGACTCGTTGACCGCCCCTTTGGTGTCGCTCAAGTCTCGGTGCATCCACTCGATCGGCACCTCGCCGATCTTTAAACCCGCCGAAGCAAAGAAGTAGAGCAACTCCACGTCAAATGCCGAAACCTTCCACCCTCGGGCGTCTTTGGAGGTTTCAAACACCGAGAGCCGAGGAAAGAATTCGAGCGCATGTTCACGTCGACACGCTTTGAATCCACATTGCGTGTCTTCGATTTCTGCGAGCAAGAGGGTTTTGCGAAACCCGCGAAATGCACGGCTTCCCAACTGTCTAAGCGACGAAAACCCCTCGCGTTCACCCCCACGGGAACCAATCACGACGTCGAATCCCTGATCAAAGAAGGGCGAAAGCTTCTGCCATTCCTTCAGCGGCGTGGATTGGTCCATGTCGGTGAAGAGGACAATTTCGCCGCGTGCGATCTGAATTCCGGCCCATACCGCTGCGGGTTTTCCCCCGTGTTTGATGTCCACAAATCTGAAATCGGGGCGGGTCCGAACGAACTCCTGCACGAATTCTGACGAGCCATCGGTCGATTCGTCGTTCACGACGATCACTTCCCAGGAACCCGCTTCGTGAAGCTCTGTGAGGTAGTCGTGAACCTCTTGCAAGGCGCCGTTCTCAAGGTTCTTGAGTTCGTTATAACAAGGAATCACGACCGAAAGCTGCGGAGTGTTCATCGTTTGAAATCGACGGTTCTGAGGACCTCACCTTCGGAGATGTCCCGGCGCGAAATGTATCCTCCATACTGACCGATATCTGACTCGCGAATCGCGTCCGGGGGCAGCCGCTTGGTGTCAACGGGTTCCATCACGTACATGTCTCGGCGCAAGAACTCGTCTTTGCGGATCGAACGGCTGGACTTCGCGACGCGCTCGAACCCCGCTTCGTGCCGAGGGGCGATCGAAAAGAAGAAGATCAACGCACCACAGATGAGACCAAATGTGGCAGCGGACAAAAATAATTTGTTACGAGCGGTCATGACGACCCAGCGGATACGAGGAATCCGTTGGAGTGTATTCTGATCTGGCGCGGGGGGGAAGGCGCCCTAGCGGGTAAGACGACGAAGGATTTCTGTGGGCTGACATCCCACGACACGGTCGCTTGATGAAATGAAGGTGGGGACGCCGGAAACGCCCAGCTCATACCCCAAAGCCCGATTCTGAATCACCTGAAGCTCCCAATGGCTCGCTTCGCACGCGGTCAAGCCACGTTCGGGGCAAAGGCCCACACTACAGGCGGCGTCACACAGGACCTGATCGTCTTCGATGTCCGCGCCCTGCTGCCAGTACATGTCCATGAGCGCGTCTTTCAGCGGCACGAGTTTTCCGTGTCCCCGCGCCCATTCAGTCAACGCCAATGCTCGCATTGAGTTCGGAACGTGGTCGGGGAACGTCATCTCTACGCCAAATCGTTCGGCAATTTGCAGGATATAGTCTTTGCCTTCGCTGAGGCGCTCCGCGCCCATGAGCGCGATTGCGCTGATGCCGCCGCGTGGGATTTCCGGGTGCACTTCGAATCCCCGCCAATCGATCTCAAGGTCGATGGTTGTCATCAATTCCGCGAGCGGCCCGCGTTCGGCCACGTAACAGAAAGGGCATATAAAGTCGGAAAATACTGTGATTTGTTGCACGATGAACCTCTGAGGCGCCAAGCCGACGCTTCATGTCGTAAAGATGCCGGCCCGTGCGCCCAAGTCTCAAAATACCCTGTTTTCGGCACAGAATCACAAAAATCTTGGTGTAGGTGTTGCGCGAATCCTCGTCCGGCGCGATGCTCCCCGGGATGGGAAATGAAAAAAAGAAATACGAAACGAAGACGATCACGCGCAATCGCAAAGCGTTACACCACTATTTCGTGGACGAAGAGTACGAGTGCGGAATTGTGCTCTACGGCTCGGAAGTAAAAAGCTTGCGAGACGGTCGGGTGCAATTGACCGATGCGTACGCTCGATTCGATGGAAACGAGCTGTATCTGGTCTCGGCGCATATCTCGCCGTATCCGTTTGCGACGCACGTGAATCATCTGCCGGAGCGTTCTAGGAAGCTCTTGATGCATCGCCGAGAACTCAATCGGTTGCGCAATAAGCTAGATACGGCCGGGTACACACTGATTCCGCTGGAACTCTATTTCAGCGGTGCCCACGTCAAAGTCCGACTCGGTCTTTGCCGCGGCAAGAAGCTCTTCGACAAGCGCGAATCCGTCAAAAAGCGTGAAGCCGCTCGTGAAATCGCGCGTGAGACGATGGACGCTCAGCGAAAGTGGAAAGACTGATTTAGATCAGCAAGGTCAGGTAATAGACCGCGAACAGGCTCAGCGCGACAGTTCCTGCAATGCTCATGGCGTTCAGCCAGGGCTTGGGCCTGTCGGCCTCATCCACAAATTGCATGGCCCGATGATTAAAGAATGCCAGCACCGGCGCCGTCATGAACGACAGTGTCGTCGCGATGTCGATAAGGCGCGGCAATCCGCTCAAAAAGAGTGCTAGAATCGCTGTGGCGCCCGCTGCTTGGACGATAAGGGCCATCCAATACGTTTTGCGTCGTTCAATGCCTTCGCTTTGACGGGTCTCCGGGCCTCGCAAGCGGTCCAAGAGGGTCACGATGGCCCGCGGGAATCCGTCGAGCACCGTAAGCGTCGTCGAAAACATCACAGCAAAGGCGCAAACGCCAATCAACGGCCGGCTCCAGTCGCCCAAGGTTTCTTGATAGAGCGAGAGTACCTGCGCCGCAAATCCGCCAGCGCTCTCCTGAATCGGGACGTTCTGGCCGTGCATCACGCCTGCGCCAAGCAGCAGAAAGCAGATGGCCAGAAAGGCCGTCCCAAAATACCCGATATGAAAGTCCAAAATGGCTTCACGAACCGTGGGTTTATGGCCCGTGTCTTGGCCCTTGGCCAAGGTCCATAACGAATTCCAAACGGCGACGTCGATGGCCGAGGGCATCCAGCCGACCAGCGCGGCCACAAACATGATGGTCTTGTGATCCATCTGCGAGGGAGCAAGCCAGAATTCTGCAGCGCCAAAGTCGATTCGGGGCAGCACCAGCGCGGTGGCTGCGACCGTCGACACGGTAAAAATGGCCACCAGGACTTTCACGATCTTGTCCAACCAATGGTAGCGGCCTACTGCGAGTACGACGCCACAAATGGCAAGCAGTCCGGCCGAAATCTGAACCGGCGTTCCCGGCATCC
Organism: Allomicrovenator sp.; assembly: GCA_041554035.1. Classification (GTDB taxonomy): domain Bacteria; phylum Myxococcota_A; class Bradymonadia; order Bradymonadales; family Bradymonadaceae; genus JBFFMO01. The sequence goes on from JBFFMO010000466.1 coordinate 4,152, forward strand.
CAAACGCGGCTTTGGCAAGTCCGGCTGTGACGACCGTCACCCCGGCTTGCACCGCAAACATCGTTGCAGCGGTCAGCAAGCCGTAGATGACCAAAACCCAACGGCCTTGTCTGCGATATCCCTCAAGCAAGGATGTGCCCGTGGACGCCGCGAATTGAGGGCCAAAACGAAACGCGGGGTATTTGGCCAGATTGGCGATCAGAATCAGCCCGCCCAGTGCAAGTCCCCAACCCGCGCCAGCCCGTA
>JBFFMO010000467.1:0-4396 GCA_041554035.1 Allomicrovenator sp.
GGGCGATCTAGAACGTGATCCAAAACACGAACATCATCGCGAGTATCACAAAAATCCCGATCGCGGCGAGCTTGACGAAGATGGGCGAATACTTAGGCGGAGCGGGGCGATCGACCTCGTCGCTCTCCGGACGAGGTGCCGATTTTGGCCCGGAAGAAGGCGGAGCCGAGAAGTTTTGGGATGGCTGCGGAACCGGAGTCGACGAAATCACGGGGGTGTGGGCCGTCATCATGGGCTGATGCAACCCTTGGCTCACGGCCTCCACGCCGATCACTGGCGAAGCCACGGTGGCGGCTGGCGTGTGAACTGGACTCTGCTGTCGCGGCGCTTCCGGGGCACTTGGCAAGACTGGCAAAGCGTCCGTGGGAGGAAGCACGGCAAAAGCATCCGTGGGCTCAAGAGCTACGCTCTCGGAAGTCCGGGCGATGGCATAACGTGATGTGGCGTTCGGCGGCGGTTCGTCGAACGCGTCTTCAAAGAGTGCGATCGGTGCCGGTGCCGCCGCAGGTTGGGCGGGTTGGGCAGGCTCCTCGGCCCGCGGAGGGACAAGACTGGAATCAAGACGGCTGGTTTCCGCGCTCTCGATCTCGTCGTAGCTGTCGCTCGCGCTGGCCTCGTCCTCGAGGGGTTCAAATTCCACCTCGATCTCGGCAACGCCGCTTGTCCGCGACGGGTGTTGGTGTCCCACCACTGCCGCAGTCTTGGATTCGCCGACTGTGTCGCGAACGATGCTCTGGCGGTAGCCGGTCAGCGAGACCAGTTCTGGTTGCGCGCTTCGCAGGGGCGGCTGGGACGTCACGCTCATCTGTCCGGTCGGTTCAAGTTCAGCCGGGGCCGTCGTGATTGCCGCAGGAGCCTTATCGGACGAGCCTTCTTCGGTGGGCATCACCGGCTCAAGTCCCAGGCTGATCAGGAATTCCGGAAGTGAGACCGGAGAGGGCGGGACCAGCAGTCGCACTTTATCCAACGCTCGTCGCATGCTCTCGGCGGTGGTGAATCGGTCCATGGGAGAGACCGCGAGAGCTTTAAGCAGCAGCCTTTCCAGCAAGGGCGGGCACTCAGGCCTTAAGGTCCTCAGTTTGGGGATGCGCGCGTATTTGATGGATTCGACGAGCTCCGGCCCGAGCGTGTTGTCGTCGTAGGCCGGAGCGCCGGTCAGAAGCTCAAAGAGGCAGAGCGCCAAGGAAAAGATGTCCGAGCGAACGTCCTGCATGTTGCCTGTGGCGTACTCAGGGGCCATGTAGCGCAACTTACCCTTGATGATCCCGGTCTTGGTTTCGATCTGCTTCATTCCGCGTGCCTTGGCCACGCCAAAATCCGCCACTTTGATGCTGCCATCGACGCCCAGAAGAATATTCTCGGGGCTGACGTCGCGATGAACCAGATAGAGCGGTTCGCCGTCGTCTGCGATCAGCGTATGGGCGTGATGCAGGCCTGCAGCGATCCCCATGCCGATCTCCAGCGCGAGTGCGATCGGCACCTCGGTCTGGGTTTCTCGCATTTTTCGCATCAGGATCGAAAGGTCGTTTCCCGGCACAAACTCTAGGGCAACGGCGATCCGGTCGTCCACTCGGACGAAGTCGAACGCGGACACGATATTGGGGTGTTGGATCGACAGAAGCAGGCGTGCCTCATCGCTGAACATCGTTTCGTGTTCAGGGTTTCCGGCGTTATGGGGGAGCATCACCTTCAGCGCAAGCCAGCGACCGTCACCGTTGGCCGCTTTGGCGAGAAAGATCTCGGCCATGCCACCGACCGCAAGGCGCCGATAAAGAAGGTAAGGTCCGAAGGTTGAAGGAGCAGACATGGCATCAACAAATCAGGTGATAACAGTATAACGGTTTCTTTGGTTCCGGTCTTCATTGAATCGCGGCTGATGTCCCAACGCTGCGTTGACAAATCGTGGTGCAGGGTGCGATAGAATCAGCCTCTGGAGGTACTCGCGATATGCCTAATGCAAACGTGATCGAACTCGAAGCTTGTCTAGAAGACGTGTTGAAATACTGTGACGCCAACCCCGACACGGCGTTCGTCCAGTATTATCACCCACGTGTTCTCCATGCGTGGCGCACGTATTCGTCTGCGATGACGGAATCTGATGCCAAGTTCATTCAATGGCGAAGGGAAGAGGAAGACGATCGCATGATGTGGAAACACGTCGCGCTCGAACTTGCCGCGACTCAACGTCAGCTCAAACGATTGAACGCCGTGGGCTTCCCAACCGAGAAATTGGGTCATTGGGATGAAGAGGCATTGGTTGACCTGGTCAACGAGATGCTTGCCTATCTTCATGAGCGTCACTCGGTGATTGAAGGCGCCTCCAAGATGGAAGAAGGCCTCAAACAGAAGCTGGCGCGCGCCAAGGTAGAAAAGACCGAGGACAGCCTGGCATTTCGTGAATACCGCCGTATCGCGTCCACACGTGCAGATGCATTGGGCTCTTTGTCCGCGCATCTTTGGGATTTCCGCGGTGCCATGCGACGTCAGAGCGGTAAACGCGACCCAAGCTACACGGCCATTCGTTGGCCATTCTCGCTGAATCCCGATGATAACGTTCTCTGAGCGATACCGTGGCCGTCCAGTTTTGGTCACGGGATCGAGTCGTGGGATCGGGGCGGCGGTCGCCGAAATTCTTCATGATGCTGGGGCCAGCGTTATCGGATGCGCACGAGTCGCTCGCGCGAACACGCCGTTTCCAGAATACTCCACCGATGTTCGCGATGCTGCGTCCGTTGCGGCACTGGCCACGCATATCCGCAAGGCCCACGGCGCGCTGGACCTCGTTGTTCATTGCGCGGGCATATTGGGTCCGCGTCGCCCTCTGGTGAATGTCGACGTCGAGACTTTTCGCGAAGTGGTGGACATCAACTTGGTCGGAAGTTTTCTGATCGCCACATCCATGTATCCATTATTGATGCTCGGGGCTTCGCCGCTTCTGGTGCTGATGTCGTCGTCGGTTGGACGCCGCGGACGAGCAACGTGGGGGCCGTACGCCATTTCAAAACACGGCGTAGAAGGCCTGTCCACGACGCTTGCCGACGAGTGGCATCACGATCAAATCGGCGTTTGGTGCGTTAATCCTGGCGGCACAGCGACGCCGATGCGTGCCGAGGCCATGCCCGATGAGGATCCGACGACCTTGCCGACGGCTCACGAGGTTGGCATCGCGCTCTTAAAAGAATGCGGAGACTTCGACCTGCGGAAGTCTGGATTGAGTTGGGATATTCGCGACGTGATGACCGACTAGTCGCCGGTGACGTTCTCGCGGCCGTCGATGGAGCTAAGGCATTCTTCGATGGCTTTTGCGGCTTCCTGAATCACATCTTCCGTTCCACCAAGATAGAGTCGACCAAACGCGCCCACGGCCCGCATTTCCAGCAGGTTAACGGGGGCGGCTTTCTCGGCTTCGTTGGCCGCGATCAACGCGTAACCAGCCGGATGACATTCCATCACGTAGAGCGTTTCGTTCTCGGCGATAAGGTCACCGTGACGCATGCGATTGATGAGCATGGCTTGGTGGCCCGCAAGACCCGTGATGATTTGTGTGGTCAGGATTTTGGGCTTGAGACGGTCGGTCTCTTTAAGTCCGTAATAATCCAAAATCGCTTCGCCAGCTGCGCGAACTTGCCCCTGATCGAAATGGTGCACTTCGAGCACGCCAAACGCGCGTTCGACGATCTGCATGCCAGGCTGAACCGACGTGCGCTTCAGACAAACATCAGTGACCTGATTGATCGAAATACCAGGCGCCACTTCGACATAAAGGGCTGCTTGATTTTGAAGGGGCTGGTAGCCCTGCGAGATGGTCTGTAGGAATCCAGCCAGCTTGGGCTGGAGCACGTCGACATACGTGAACGTTCGCAGATCGATCATTATTCGACTCAGGGTAAGTGGGCGCTTGTCCGTTGGTTGCGCAGGGTTGTATCAGAGGACAAGTTCGGCAACAACCGTTGTTGCTAACGAGTCTGGACAGGGCTTACCCGACTTTTGAGGTCAACGTGTCGTCATTTGCTGAACATCTGCAGAGGGTTCGCGCAGAAATTCGCGAAGAATCCGTCGAAGTCGTGGCAGCTCGCGTCGTCTCAGAAGACGTCGTGTTGATCGATGTCCGCGAGCGCGACGAGTACGTGGACGGTCATGCCCAGGGCTGCCTCTTTGTTCCCCGAGGTTTGTTGGACCAGCGCATCGAAGGCCTGGTGGCCGACAAGGCATCGCCGTTGATCCTCTATTGTGCCGGTGGCACGCGCAGCGCATTGGCCGCGCACACCTTGGGTGAGCTCGGTTACACCAATGTCGTCTCGCTGATCGGTGGGTTTTCGGCCTGGAAATCACACGGTCTGCCCACTCGCATTGCCGCACAGCTGACGGACGCGCAGACTTCGCGCTACAGCCGGCA
>JBFFMO010000468.1:0-4395 GCA_041554035.1 Allomicrovenator sp.
AACACCCGAGTCGTGCGACGCTCTCATGCGTTGCTTGGGCACCCATACGGCGAGAAATTTGGATATCGCGAAAAAACCTTCATGGGGGCAGGGCTCAAGGGCCGTGTTGCGGCTTACGGCCTCACGGCCGCGATGGGCGGCGGCGTGGCTGCCCTTGCGTTTGGACCGACCCGAACCTTGGCCCAAAAGACGGTGTTGCCGGCTCAAGGAGAGGGCCCGTCTCGAGAGAAAATCGAGTCGGGAGGTTTTTTGATTCGCGTCGTCGCCCATACCGGCACGGTCTCACATTCAGTCGATGTGAAAGCGACCTCCGATCCTGGCTATGGCGCAACGTGCATCATGCTGGCTGAGGCGGCACGTTGCCTGGCTTACGATGACCTCAAAACACCTGCCGGCGTGCTGACTCCTTCAGTGGCACTGGGCGAATACCTCGTTGCGAGGTTGAATGAGGCGGGCGTCACCTTTAAAGTCCGGGACTAGACCGGAAGTGCAGCGATGAAAAAAACTCAAACTTGGTTCGAACTCGACCAAAAGCTAGCAGAGGGCGGCATGGGCGCCGTCTACCTGGCCAAGCACGTCCAGTCGGGCAAGAAAGTGGCGGTGAAACTCATCAAGCCGGACCAAGGCGATGGTGCCGAGCGCGCGGATTGGTTGCTGGCCGAGGTGCAGGCCACCGCTAGATTGCATCATCAAAACGTGATCGGCATTCTCGATTATGGCGTGCTGAGTGAAGCGTTGGATGGTTTTGAGGCCGGCTCTCCGTTTTTTGCGATGGAGTTGCTGGCCGGCGGTTCGGTCTCGGAAAATCCGCCCACGTCGTGGATCGAACTCAAAGCCATTCTGGCAGACTGCCTGCAGGCGCTGGCTCACGGGCATGCCCGAGATGTGATTCATCGCGACATCAAGCCCGCCAATATCCTGCGGCGACTCACGTCGACGGGCGTTGAATATGTGCTGACTGACTTTGGCATCGCCCATGCCGCGGAACGCCACACCTCGACCCATGGGCTGGATCAGACGAGCTCTTCGCATGAAGACGCCGCGGGTACGCCTTTTTACATGGCTCCTGAACAATTCATGGGGCTTTGGCGCACCTATGGACCTTGGACCGACCTTTATTCGTTGGGCATCGTGGCGTGGGAGCTGTCTACCGGGAAACCTCCGTTTCGCGCGTCCAACGTGGTGATGGTGGGTGTCATGCACATGAACCACGCGCTGCCAGCATTTGCGCCACAATTCGACGTACCGGCGGGCCTTGCAGCCTGGGTTGCGAAGATGACGGCCAAAGAGCCTTATCATCGATTCGCCTGCGCTGCCGACGCCTACGATGCTTTGATGTCATTGGATAATGAGCACGCCTCAAACCGTGATTGTGACGCTTGGGAGCAAGTGAATAGGCGCTACCGAACCGAGACCGTCGTGGGCGGAGGTTACGGACTTTTTGGTCTGCGACACGTGCCTATCGAGGGGCGTGAAAAAATCCGAGACCGGTTGTGGGGGCAAATTTCCGCGTCCAGAGCCGAGCTCCGGGTGAGTGTTTTGCGCGGCGAAGTCGGGCTGGGCAAGTCGCGTCTTGGGGAATGGATTCATCACCTCAGTCGGGAAGTCGGTTCAGCACATTCGTTCAAGGTCAGCGTGGGGGCTGAATTTGGCGTCACCGGCGGGCTGGTGGGTTTGGTGAACAGTGTCTTTCGGTCGCACGGCATGGTCGGGGTGAGCCTGCAGGAACGCATGGAAGAGTGGCTCATGGAGCGCGGTGAACACACCTTTGATCCACGACTTTTGGCCGATTTTGCAGACATGGGGTCAGACGGAGGGCACGCCCCAGCGGAACAAGTCTTTTCGTCGATTCTGGAACTCTTGCGTATCGTGGCCGTGGACCGCCCTGTTCAGATTTGGTTCGACGACTTGGACCGAGGCGACATCGAAAAGAAATTTGTCGGCTGGCTGATTGAAGAAGAAACGCCGCTGCCCGTTCATATCGTCGCAACGGGTATCTCGTCTTTCGAGTCGGTTGAATGGCTGCATGCCGATGCATGTTGGGTGGCAGATATCGCGCCGCTCACGGATTCCGCGATCGAGCAGATTCTGCAAAAACATGTTCATCTTCCCCCTGGAGTCAGTGGGCGTGTGGTCGAATATGCAGCGGGGTCGCCGCTTTTTGCGCTGCAACTTCTGGATGACTGGATGGACCGAGGCTTGATTCAACACGAATCGGGACGAGCCGTTCTTGAGGTCAGCGATGACATCTTGCCTCGTGATATCGAGGTTCTATGGCGACGCCGGATCAATAAATGCGCTTCAGGGACACCGTCCGCGGACGCGACAAATATGAATCTTGAGGTGGCGTCGCTGATCGGGGAAGTCGTTGAAACACGTGTTCTGGAGGCGATTTGCCTTGAACTCGGCGTGCCCTATGTCGCCAATCTCCGCGAAACGATGATCGAGTCCCGTCTTGCGACACCGACGGACACCGGATTTGCTTTTGGGCACCGTCTGCTGCGCGAAAGCCTGCTCGTCGCCGCTCGTTCGCGCGAGAATTACGCGGCGATGCACGGCGCGTGCGCGCGGGTCATCGGCCGATTCTACCAGGCGGGGCATCCGCAGATTGCGCTCAGGATCGCGGACCACCTGTCGTTGGCAGGGCAATGGCAAGCAGCTTTGGTGGCCGCAAAACACGCCGCATCGCAAAGTCGTTTGGGCTTTGACGTGGGCGCGCTTCGCATGTGCGCGGACGCGTGGGAGCGATGTTTGGATGGTATGGGGGTGGCGAGTGATAACCCTCAGAGAATCGATTTATGGACCATGCGTAGCTACACCTACTTGTTGGATGCCGCGCCAGAGAACCGTGAAAAAGGTTTTGATTTGTTGCGGCGCGCAGCGTCGGCGCTCAAGAATGATTCTCGACCAAGCCGTCAGGCCCGTTATTCGGCGCGGGCCGGAATCGCCGCTCTCTATGGTTATATGCCACTTGATATGGCCTATTTGGCCCTTCAAAAAGTGCTGAGCGACGGGTCGCTCGATGCAGCGACCAACTACGAATGCGAGATTGCCGCGGCGCGTGTGTGTGGCGCCCTGGGAGACAGCAACTCCATGCTGCAACATGCCACCGTGGCCTGGGGGGTGGCAGAAAGTCCGCTCGAAACCATGCAGGCTCTGCAAGTGCTCGCCCGCTGTCAGCTCGAGCTTGGGGATCTTGAATCGGCAACATCGGCGGTCGATCAGGCCACCGCGATCGCGGCTCGGCTTAACCTTGTGGTTGCGCAGGCTCGATGCCTTGAGACTTCGGGCTTCATTGCAGATGCACAGGGCGATTTCGATCTGGCGGCGATCTGCCATCGTAATGCCGTCAGATTATTCGAATTGGCCGTGCCCAGAACCTCTTACCCCTATATCCAACGTGAGTATTTGGGCCGGGCTCTTTTGGCCGCCGGACACTACCAGGCGGCCTACGACGAGTTGCAGCGGGTTCACAAGTCGTACCAGCTTGGCAAGGCGAGCTTTCATAGCAGCTTTCATGACGCTCTGGTTGCCTCGTGTCTGGGGGTCGGGCGAGTCTCTGAGGCAAAAAAATGGCTGGGTCCGGCATGCGATTTTGAAGGGCGTCGGACGCACGAATTGAATTGGAGGGCTCTGGCGATTGGTGTCACTCTCGCCAGGCGCGCTTCGGTCCCTGAAATCGAAGATCGGCTCGCGGAAACGCTCGTCGAGTTGATTGGCGAGGATGCCGCGCAGAAGCTTCTGCAAACGGTCGAAAAACGGATGATAAATTGAGCAACGACCATCTTGATGGCAAAGCCGCAATTGGATGGGCGCTTTTCGCGGTCGGTGCGAGTGTGACCTTGGTCGCGGTCAAGGTGAGCGCGTTTGCATTGACGGGATCTTCGTCGATCTTGTCCGACGCGCTTGAGTCTTTGATCAATATTGTGACGAGCGGCCTGGCCCTCTATGCGGTTTGGTTAAGCTCCCAGCCACGCGACCTTGAGCACCCCTACGGCCACGGTAAGATCGAGTATCTGAGTGCCGGGATTGAGGGATTGCTCGTTGCGATCGCCGGTGTGGCGATTCTTGTGATCTCGGGCTATCGGCTCGCTCATCCCCCCGAATTGCAGTCGCTGGAGTTGGGCGGCGGCCTGACGGTTATTGCGGTGGTGCTTTCGCTTGCATCAGGCATGGCGCTCATCAAGGCGGGCAAACGACTCTCGTCTCCCAGTCTGGAAGCCGACGGGATTCATCTTCGGTCCGATGCAGTGACGAGCATCGGGGCCTTGGTGGGCGTGGGGCTTGTGATGTTGACCGGTGAGGTCATGTTGGATGCGCTCGCCGCGATGGTGTTGTCCGTTTGGCTGATGGTCGATGGGGGCCGCGTTGTGCGAAGGGCAATTGGCGGCATCT
>JBFFMO010000469.1:0-4389 GCA_041554035.1 Allomicrovenator sp.
AGGGAAATCAGGGGAGAAAATCGTTTCTCTGGTCGGGTTGTCGGGAAATGGTTGTGCAAGATGACTTCAGCTTTTATTATCAAGTAGTTACGAGGAGCGCGGGCTTTGAGACTGTTTTGCGCCAGGTCGGCGTTCCCTCCATTATTAAAAAAGCCCCGAATTGATTTATCAGTTCGGGGCTTTTTTGCGTGTTTTACCTTGAACACCGCGATATCTTTCGATTGCCGGCATCTTTTCCTGAGATATAGGGAGTTATTCTTTTGACGATTGAGCGAACAAATAGCGACCTTCTTGGAATCTTGGGGGAATTGCGTAAATTGTCGCAGGAAACTGAGTGGGTGGAATTCAAACAGAATAACGAGAAGCCGGAAGAGATTGGCGAATACATCTCAGCCTTAGCCAATGCCGCAGCTCTAACCGGAAAGGTTCATGCATGGTTGGTATGGGGGATCGATGACATCACCCATGACGTTGTGGGAACGAGCTTTCGCCCATTGACAGCAAAAGTTGGCAACGAAGAGTTGGAGAATTGGCTGCTAAAGTCGCTCTCGCCTAAAATCAACTTCCGTTTTTATACTGTCGAAGCCAATGAAAAATCCGTCGTGTTGTTAGAAATCGGCGCGGCTTTTCGGCATCCAGTGCAGTTTAAGAAAACGGAATTTATCCGGATTGGTTCCTATAAGAAGCCTCTGAAGGACTTCCCTGAAAAAGAGCGTGAACTCTGGCGCGTGTTCGACTCGACTCCTTTTGAACGGCAAACAGCCGCAGAAGGTGTGTCTGGACCGGAAGTGCTGACAATGCTCGATTATCCTGCCTATTTTGACCTACTTTCGCTTCCACTTCCCGAAGGTCGGGATGCAATCTTGGCTGCGCTCGCGGCTGACGACATGATCACAGCAGGCACCGGCGACAAGTGGAATATTTCGAACCTGGGCGCGGTGCTTTTTGCAAAACGGCTTGCCGATTTTCGCTCTCTCGCTCGCAAGGCCGTTAGAGTGGTGGTTTATAAAGGCGTGAGTCGGGTCGAGACCATCCGTGAGCAGGCCGGAGGCAAAGGTTATGCATCTGGTTTCGAGGGATTGGTCGGCTTCATCACAAATCAACTGCCAAGTAATGAGGTGATTGGCGAGGCCTTCCGCAAAGAGGTACCGATGTTCCCTGAGCTTGCCATACGCGAGTTGGTGGCGAACGCAGTTATACATCAGGATTTTCATCTGACCGGAACTGGCCCAATGGTGGAAATCTTTGCCAATCGCATCGAGATCACCAATCCCGGCTTGCCCTTGGTCAAAACAGACCGATTTCTCGATAGCCCCCCACGATCGCGAAACGAAGCTTTGGCATCGTTCATGCGTCGTATTGGTGTTTGTGAAGAGCGCGGTAGTGGTGTGGACAAAGTCGTTTCTCTCACGGAACTCTACCAACTCCCGGCCCCGCTATTCGAGACCACCGACGAGCACATCCGTGCAACGTTGTTCTCCCATCGAGACTTGAAGAAGATGGACAAGGCGGACCGGATACGCGCTTGTTATCTGCACGCCTGTCTGCGTTATGTGCAGCACGACCACTTGACCAACACCACCATTCGAGAACGATTCGGGATCGACGAGAAGAACAGCGCTCTCGCCTCACGTTTGATTAAAGAGGCCCTCGAGAGTGGAGCAATCATTCCTTGGGATGAGCATGCTGGGCGCAAATTCATGAAGTACGTTCCTTGGTGGGCGAAATGAGTCCTTCTACTTGGTATAGAATCAGTCCTTGTCAAATGACCATCAAAGAGCCAAGAAAGCCTAACCCGTTATAACTAAACACCTTCCCCTTTGCACATGCGCGGATTCACTTTGTTTTATCAAATGACCATCAAATGAAATTCAAGTGCCTCGACATCGCGTCTTAACCTCGAAATGAATGATTGGTGGGTGATTGCTTCAAAAGCCGGTGCTATCGTCCACGGCATTCAGCCATCTTGGGAGCGCCGACGTATGACGAACTTCTCGCAAACTGCCGCCTATATCTGGTCACTCGCTGACCTCCTCCGCGGCGACTTCAAACAGTCCCAATACGGTCGAGTCATCCTCCCGTTTACGATTCTCCGTCGCCTTGAATGTGTGTTGGAAAGCAGCAAGCCCAGGGTCTTGGACCAGCTCGAGAAGCTAAAGGCCATGCCGGGTGTTGAGGCAGAGGCCCGCGAGAAGTTCCTGCTTAAGGCAGCCTCTCAGTCCTTCTACAACACCTCGCCGATGGACTTATCAAAGCTTGGTAGCTCCGACATCAAGAGCAACCTGCTCAACTACGTGGAAAGCTTCTCGACCGACGCCCGCGAGATTTTTGAACACTTCAAGTTCAGCGAGTTCATCAGCCAGCTCCAAGAGGCCAACCTGCTCTTCAAGGTCGTGCAAAAGGTCGCAGCAACCGACCTGAGCCCAGACGCCATCAGCAACCACGAGATGGGACTTGTTTTCGAAGAGCTGATTCGGCGTTTTGCAGAAAGCTCGAACGAAACCGCTGGTGAGCACTTCACTCCCCGCGACATCGTCCGTCTAACGACCTCACTGGTCTTTATGGAAGACGACGACGCACTTACCCAGCCCGGCATCATCCGTACCATCTACGACCCCACAGCGGGGACTGGCGGCTTTCTGTCCAGCGGTATGGAGTACGTCCACGAGTTGAACCCAAACGCGGTCATGCGTGCCTTTGGCCAAGAGCTCAACCCGGAGAGCTATCAACCAACTTTACGTTTTTAAACGTCGACGAAAACTTGCAAAGCTTAACTTTTTCAAACGGGTTGGGCGTTGGATTTGCGAGAAAGTCGGTACGCCACTTAGATAACCGTTGAATGTCCAAGGAAATCTCTCCGGGGCTACTGAAGACTAATTCATATATTTCATGAAGATGTCGGACTTTTTATAATAGGAGCTTAAGTATTTTTGCAGTTACATCCAGAAAAAGGCCCTATGGCAAAATGGAGTCCGTCGACACATAAGCCAAGTTGGTTCTCATCGCTATTCAAATTCAAAATCCGTGTTGGTCTTGCAAGCGCTGAGTTGCCCGTCCGTCGTCGTTGTACTATCCGCGCAATTAACCCATCTCAAACCAACTTTGATGCAGTCTTATTCTTGCTCGTCTGCCATTCGAAGCCTGCGTAGGTAAAAATGCTCGAACGCAACGACGACGGCGATCGACACAAGGCTGACCACAACGATCAGCGGATCCGAGGAGCCCTTGATGATTAAAAACGCTCCCAGAACCAAGACATCGAGGGCGATTGCGGTGCCGACAACCACGCGGTTCGTTCCGACGTCGTCGTGCAGGTGTCACAAGACACCCCAGTGCATCGTGATGTCCATAATCAGGTAGAAGATCGCGCCAATGAAGCGATACGGGATAGGTCGAACACGGCTGCAAGGATCGCAGCGATGACCACGGTGAAGACCAACATGTGCTGCTGAGTATCGCCTGGCATCCCGAAATGGCTGGTCGGGATCAGGTTCATCTCCGAGAGCATCGCGAGCATGCGTGAGACGGCGAAGATGCTCGCCAGCAAGCCGGAGGCCGTCGACCTTCGTCGTTATTGCCATGCGACGTCGGGATGCGATCACTCATTTCGGAGCTTACCAGAGTTTCTCTTCTTCAGACGGTGTTGTCGGTCAAGCAATAGTCCGAACCATTCAGGTCGGCCCCTTGCGAAAACTACGATTGGCTGGTGTACTCTAGACATGAAGAAGCTGTCTCCAAGCGAAAAGTTCATCGCCGCAATCGAACTTCAAGAGCTCGGCCTGCAAGTGAAGCGGACCCAGATAAAACGGCGAAATCCCGATGCTACGCCCGCGGAAATAGAACAACTATTTCAGTCTTGGTTGCTGAATCGCAAACCTGTTCCCGAAGGCTTTCGAGTCGTCGAGTGGCCCCGCAAATGAACGACGTCATTCGTTCGCTGCGCGGGCTCGCCGCATACCTTGACGAAATCGGTGTCCGTTACGCGTTGATTGGCGGCTTGGCTGTGTCGATCCACTCTGAGCCGCGATTTACGTCGGACGTTGATCTGGTCGTTGCCGTATCGAGTGACAAAGAAGCCGAAAGCATTATCTACCGACTGGTTAATCGAGGCTATCAAACGAATGCGGTCATCGAGCAGGACAAGTCTGGACGACTTGCGACCGCGCGGCTCCAACTTGGCGAACATGCCGTGACAGACGTACTTTTTGCATCGTCGGGTGTTGAACGCGAAATTGTGGACGGCGCAGTATTGCTTGAGGTCGTGCCCAATCTGACCCTTCCAGTCGCGCAAATTGGCGACCTGATTGTTTTGAAACTTCTGGCGTCTTCTGAGGACAGACCTCAAGACCAGATGGACATCAAGAGTCTACTCGCCGTCGCCGATCCGGC
>JBFFMO010000470.1:0-4381 GCA_041554035.1 Allomicrovenator sp.
GCCAGAGTAACCGGCGCGCCTTGTCGAGGCTCGCGTTGTCGGGCCAACTGTTGAGGGGCGCAAAGCGTTGTGTGCCCGAGGATGCGCCACCGCGGCCATCGCTGATGCGGTACGTGCCTGCGCTGTGCCACGCCATCCGGATGAACAGAGGGCCGTAGTGGCCCCAGTCGGCCGGCCACCAATCTTGCGAATCGTTCATCAGCGCAAAGATGTCTTTCTTGAGCGCGTCGAGGTCAAGGCTTTTGAATTCCTTGGCGTAATCGAAGTCTTCTCCCATCGGGTCGCCGGCCGTCGAGTTTTGGTGAAGAAGCTTCACGCTGACTTGATTTGGCCACCAGTGTTGATTCGAGAATGCTGTTCCAGCTTTTTCACGATCGGGACTGTGCATGACGGGGCATTTGCCTTGGTTTTCCATAATATTTCCTTCCTTTCTTGGGTTCTGAAGGGGCGGCCATCAAGGATACGAGTCCATTGAAGACGACCCGGGGTATTGCCATGGGGCGGAGTTTGCACTGCGAACACCATTACTACAAAGACATTGTAAGCATAGTTTGTATAGCCTAAGGTTATACAATGAACACACCCACACTACGTCAGCTCGAATACATCGTTGCGCTCGCCGACACCGGTCTTTTTGTGGAGGCCGCCCGTCAGTGCGCTGTGAGCCAACCCGCACTGAGCAAACAGGTGCGAGAGGTAGAGGATATGCTGGGGATCGAGCTTTTTGAGCGCACTCGACCCAGGGTGATCGTCACCCGTGCCGGCGAGGAGATCGTGGAACGGGCAAGGCGGCTCTTGGTCGGAGCGCGTGAGCTTATGAATGCTGCGGGCGCCTTTGCCGGCGCACGCCAAGGAACGGTGCGGCTGGGCGTGATTCCAACGATTGCGCCGTACGGGCTGCCGGGTCTCCTTGCGAAATTGCGTCGACTATTTCCGGAAGTTTCTTTTGCGATTCAGGAGCTACATACCGAGGTCCTGCTGGGGCATTTACGTTCGGGCGCCATCGATGTCGGGCTGCTGGCGCGGCCGTTCGATACTCAAGGCTTGGTTGGGCCGGACTTGGTGGTCGAGCCCTTTGTCCTGATTGCCCCGGCTGGTCATTCGTTAGGTGTGGATGAAGCCATTCAACCCCATGAAATCGAGGGCGAGAGCTTAATTCTGATGGCGGATGGCCATTGTTTGCGCGACCAGGCGATCGAGGTGTGTGCTGCGGCTGGAGCGCCGCCATCGACGTCGGCGACAGCGGCGAGCGTGGCGACCTTGGTGCGAATGGTCGAGAGCGGGCTTGGTGCGACTTTGTTGCCGGCGAGCGCGCTCAGCTCGGAAGTGCGGGTGGGGCAGGGGCTCATCGCCCGGTCTTTTGGGGATTCGCCGCCCGGTCGTACCTTGACGCTCCAATGGCGTGTGACCTCACCGAACGCGGCTTGGTTCGTCGAAATCGGCGAGATTTTACGGGAGCATTATCTGGGTTTGAATGCATCGATACCAGACGTTGCTGGGCCGAAACCCCAGATTTGCGCAGCGACTTAAATCAGCCAAATCAACACAGGGCACCTCTGGAGGATTAGGCAAGTCATCAGGAGAATTGAGCAGGACGTTTTTGAATCCTTTGGATAGGGTACAACTCATCAATCGTAGTCAATCAACAAACGCCAGAGGATCTAGAATGAGTGCACAAATCGAAACACTATTTTTGAATCAAGTCATCGAAAACCACAGCCAAGACATGACGGGGAAAGTGGCGGCAATCACGGGCACGACCAGTGGTACCGGCTATGTCTGCGCACGCGAACTCGCGAAACGCGGCGCCACTGTGTTGTTGCTTAACCGCGAAAGCGACCGGTCAAAATCATCGCTAGCGTCGCTTCAAAAAGAAGTGCCCAACGGGAAATTTGAAGCCATCGCCTGCGACCTACAGGATTTTGGAAGCGTCAAAAAAGCGATCGAGACCATCAAGTCATCGCATGATCGTTTGGATGTTTTGTGCAATAACGCGGGCGTGATGGCCTTGCCAGACTACGCGACCAAAGACGGTTACGACGTGCAGATGCAGACGAATTGTATTTCGCATTTCCTGCTCACGAAGGACCTCTTTCCACTGCTGCGCAAAAGCGACGATGCGCGAATCGTGAACCATTCTTCGGGAGCAAGGTTAGGTGCTGATTTGGACGCGAAATATTTTGGCAAAAATGGAGGGGACTTAGGCGGTGACGGTACCGACGAAGAAAATGCGAGCTTTTCTGGCCCGCGTTGGCAACGCTACCACCAGACCAAGCTCGCCAATTGCGCGTTCACTTATGGGCTGAAGGCGAAGCTTGAAGAGCACAAAATCACCCATGTGAAATCGCTGGTCGCCCATCCAGGGCTGGCCGCGACAAGCCTGCAAGTCACGACGGCCGAGACCGGTGGGATGGACACAGAAAGTGAGTTCATGAAAAACGCGCAGTCACCAGAGGACGGTGCTCTGGGAATCATCCGTTGCTGCATGGACCCAGCTGCCCAATCGGGTGACTTTTATGGCCCGAAGGGCTGGACGGGTTTCCCAGAAAGCCTGACTCCAGAAGACCTTTTGCTTGATCCTGCCAATATCCAGACGAACTGGGCTGGCTGCGAAAAAGCGGTCGGTACGTTTGAGTTCTAATTTGCAAACTCTTTAGGAGACACATCATGGATGCTGATTTATTGGCAGCCCAAATATCGCTCTACATGAGCGAAAATGCGCCAAATGCGACCAGTGTTGCGCCTTTGGCGTCCATGATGTTGTTTCGGAGCTTCGCTTCCACCGAATTCGCGCCGATTGTGTACGAACCGGTGATTTGCGTGGTGGTGCAGGGGCACAAAGAAACCGTGATTGGGCGGCAGGCTTTTGATTTGGGCCCGGGCGATTCCCTCTTGGTGAGCCACGATATTCCGGTAAGCGCGAGGATCACCAACGCCGACCCCTCCAAGCCTTATATAGCGGTCGTGCTCGCGTTGGACCTTGCCCTGCTTCGTGGTTTGTACGAAGAAGTCGGTGAAGCGGTCGTCAAGAACGCCCATGCGAGTTCGGCCACGAAGAGCGTCGCCGACCCACGGCTTATCGATTCGCTTTCGCGCTATCTGGCGTTGGCCGGTGATGCTGTGGAAACACGGGTGATGGCGCCACTGCTCCTGCGTGAAATTCACTTTCGGCTACTGATGGCGCCCCATGGAGCCATGTTGCGCGAGTTGTTGCGCAGCGATAGCCACGCAAGTCATATCGAACAGGCGATTCGGATCATTCGTCGTGATTTCCGAAACACCTTAAGCGTTCCAGAAATCGCTCGAGAAGTCGGCATGAGCGCTTCTTCGTTTCATAAACATTTTCGGGACATCACCTCAAGCACTCCGCTTCAATACCAAAAGGAATTGCGGCTGATGGAGGCAAGACGTCAGCTTTCCGTGAGTGCCGAGGCGGTATCGACGGTCGCCTACGATGTTGGATACGCCAGTCCGAACCAATTCAGCCGCGAGTATTTTCGTAAATTCGGAGTGCCTCCAAGCATGGACCGAAGAGCGCAAGATGCTGAGAGTCTATCAGGCTGAGAACACGGTCATGCTGGCAATCCCTAGTGGCGAGGCTGGCCCAAATCCTTGTTTTTCCGATGAGACCAAAACGCCCAGACACACACTCCGATGACGACCAGGGCGAACCCAATCCAGTGTTCGGTGCGTGCGATTCCGTGCATCACCGCGTCGAGATGGCTCGAAAAGAAATACCCCATCGCGAACACGACGGGCAGGCTGATGGCGGCCGCGAGCGCATCCCATAAAACGAATTTTTTAAAATCCATCCTTTGGCTTCCGGCGACCAAGAAAACCACAGTGCGCAGGCCCGACATATGACGGCCCAAGAATACGGCGTACGCGCCTTTTTCCTCGAATAACCGCTGCACTTTTTGGCGACGTGCAGGCGTGACAAGCCAGCAAAACGGCCGGCGATTCAAAAGCGTGGGGCCGAATTTCCAGCCCAGACCAAAAAGGCCGGCGTCGGCAATAATCGCACAGATCAGAAAGGTCGGAAGCAAGACCCACCACGGAACGTCGCCCCGATGGGCGATGACTCCTCCCGCCACAATCAAGGGGTCCTCGGGAATCGGCACACCCAGCCCTGCAGCCAGCAAACCGATGATGATGGTGGTGATTGACCCCGTACCCGCCAACTTATCCATGAAATTCATAGGGCCTTCGTGGCATGAACCGTGAGAAATGTAGGCTCATTATCCGTTCAAAAAAAGAGCCTCCATCGAATCAGACACCCGATTTTTGTGGAATAAACATGTCTGCCTTTGCCGTATCAGCAACCAATCTGAACGTGGCAAAAACGTGAACGACACGAAGACCGCCCCAGGATGGCCTGGAA
>JBFFMO010000471.1:0-4379 GCA_041554035.1 Allomicrovenator sp.
CCGCACCTATGCGCGCGTTGGCGGACGCGATCGCCGTGAGGCCGATATTCGGATCGTTGCCGCGACCAATCGTGACCTTGAAGCCATGGTCGAAGCCGGCAAATTTCGTGATGACCTCTACTGGCGTTTGAAAGTCGTCGTGCTCGATGTGCCGCCACTGCGGGTCCGTGAAGACATCGCCGAGCTTGTGGATCACTTCATCACAACCACGGCCAAACGGCATGGTCGCGACGTGAACGCCATCACCAAAGAAGCGATGGCCGCCATTCGCGCCCACACTTGGCCCGGTAATGTCCGTGAGCTGGAACATACGATCGAATCCGCGGTGATTTTTTGCGACGAAGACGTCTTGGGCGTCGAAGATCTGCAGCTTGGCGCTTCGAAACAAAAATCAGCCATTTTTTCCGACGAACCAACGATGGAGCAACTGGAGCGCCGTTACATCGAGTTTCTCTTGCGTCGTCACGACGGGAACCGGACCGAGTGCGCCAAGATTCTGGGCATTGGGCGCACGACTTTAATCCGGAAAATCGCGGCGTTAGGCCTTCGTTAGCTTGGATTCAGCTTAGTTTGCGCGACCATACTTGTGATGGGCGGCAAACTGGACTCTCTACCCTCCCCGCGGTTAAAGTGCGGCCAAGAGGGATGAATGGACGAATTGGGCGAAGAAAGAGTTGGGGAGACGGTCGACGGAAGGTATCGGCTCTTGCGCGTACTGGGCACCGGCGCGAGTGGCGTGGTCTATGCGGCAACACAGTTGGCCGTGGATCGCGTTGTGGCCATCAAACTTCTGCACGAATCCGACGACCCCAATTTCCACCGCCATTTCGAGACCGAAGCTCGCGCGATCGCGAAGATGAACCACCATAACTGTCTGACTTTGCACGATTTTGGGTATTGGGAAGACGCCGACACGTATTTCATGGTCACTGAATACGTCGACGGTGAGGTTCTTTCCGAACGCATGATGGACCATGTTCCCGTGGATTTTGTCACCCATCTGGCGATCGACATCGCGCGAGCGCTGAACCACGCACACTCGAACGGGATTCTTCATCGGGATCTTAAACCCGAAAACATCATGTTGGTCAGCGAAGATCAGCGCTGGGAAAGTGCCAAGGTTCTGGACTTTGGGCTCGCGCATATGTTCGACAACACCACACGTGCCCCAGGCCGATTGCCGCCGCCGATGCCGGGAGCCAAGGCGCCTGAAGAAGAGCCCGTGCTCCACGGGACTCCAATTTACATGAGCCCCGAACAATGCAGCGGGCTGGACACGTTGACCCCTGCTTCAGACATCTACTCGCTGGGAGTGATGCTTTTTGAACTGCTCGAAAACCACGTGCCTTTTGACGGCGAGTCCGGCGCGGAAGTCTTTGAAAAACACCTCAGTGCCCCCATCCCTGACTTCGAAAATGCGGATATTCCTGGGGACTTCCGTCGACTCGTGACCGAGATGTTGTCCAAGTCGCCTGAAGGCCGCCCCACGGCACGCGAAGTCGTTGATTCGCTGCGCGCCAATGTCTCGATGGAGTTCGCCCGGGAAGGCTGGGAGAACGAAGAATTTCAATTTGAGGAAGTCGGTTTCGAAGACGAAGAAGACGACGAACCTCTGGCCCGCCCGAAGTCGCTTTTGATTCCTGCGTTGATCGGAGCTGCCCTGCTGCTGATTCTGGGCGTCGTTGGGATCATGTCTTTGTTCTCGGATCCGCCGGAAATCGAGGCCACACCGGTCGCGGCCGCGGTCGAAACGACCCCCGTGCCCGTCGAAGAGCCGATCGAAGAGGTCATACCGCTCACGGCCCAAGAAAAAGCTCATGAAACGGTGCATCGTGCCAAAGCGATCGGGGTCACGGCGAGCAATTCCGTCAAAAACCAAATCCGGATCAAAGAAGTAATGGTGCGTGAAAAGAAGCCAAAACCCGAAAAGTCGGATAAGTTAAGAGAATTGAAACTCTCCCTTTAATTGAGTCGGAATGCGCCACATCATCATCGTGATCCTCATGGTCTGCTTGTCTTCTGGGACAGCATTCGCCAAGAAAAAGCGAGGCTTGGTCCAGCAGCTCAACGACGAAGGGATCACAGCGTTCGAGGCCGGCGAATACGAATTGGCAGCCAAGAAGTTCTTCGAAGCCTGGAATATCGATTCGGACCCTACGCTGCGCAAAAACGAGGCCATCGCCTGGTTTAAAGCCAATAAGTGCAAAGAAGCCAGTGAAGCCAGCGCCAGCTACCTTGATTCGGGCGAAGCCGACAAAGAAACACGATCCGAGATGAAGTCGATCTTGGCCAATTGCCGAGTTGCCTACGCTCGAGAGGCCGCCGACGTCCGTGACTTCAACCTCGCCGAGAGCTTTCTGGTCGAAGCAGAAGAGTTTGCCGAAACGGCCGTTCCCCGAGAAAATATCAAGCTCGCTCGTTTGGAGATCGCTCGAATCCGAGACGATTATAACCAAGAAATCCGAGCACGAGCCAACGCCCAAGCGGCTCCAGTGGAGTCCAAAGCTTCATGGCCAGCGGTCGTAGCCGGCACAGGCGCGGTCATTTTAACCTCGGCGATCGTTTACCATATTATCGCCGCAACCTATTACGCATCAGAGTACGAAGACGCGGCGAATCAGGGCACCGATCGGGCTCGTTACGACGACCTGGCCAGTTCTTTGGACACCGCACGCTGGCTTGTCCCGACCCTCTACGCCATAGGCGCCACGACGACGGGCATCGGAGTCTGGTTTCTGTATAATGAACCTGCGGACACCTCCGCCGCGCCCTCATCGGGCGGTGTGACCTTCTCGGGGCAATTCTAATGATGCGTATTTTATTATCGATGAGCCTGATGCTGAGCGCTTGTATTCCGGCGGGAGATTCCGCCGAGTTCAAGTTTGCGACCCAGACCGATTCAGGGATCACGATCACGGATACGGGAACCACGAACAACGGTTCGAGCGCCGACGGTGGCAACACGGCGGAGCAAATGCCGGACGCGGCCCCAGATTTGCCCGAAGACATGAGTTGCGTTGCCGAGAGCACCGAGGCGCTTTGTGTCAGGTTGGCGATCGAATGCGGCACCGCACGCGGCGACGATAATTGTATGCAAACCCGCGATATCTATTGCGGAAGCTGTGTTTTTGGAACGGGATGCGCAAGCGGAGAATGCATAGAAACGGAATGCCGAGACGACGCCGACAACGACGGTGATGGTATGGTCGATTGCGCCGATTCGGATTGCGCGGACCAACGCTGCTCACGTTCCGACGGTTCAAGACGTTGCCGAAACGACGGTGGTTGCCGTTAGGCCACCACTAAATTGTGCCTACGAATTTGTAGTGGTATCGTTCCCCAAAACCCTTCCCAATTCTTCTGAAGTGCCATGAGTCAGGATACGCCTTCACTGCAAGTGCGTTGCACGGGGTGCAACACCTCTTTCAAGATGAAGCTCAAACGTGGGCGGATTCCAACGAAGGTCGTGCCTTGTCCAAAGTGCAAGAGCCCCATTGACCTGAATCAGTACACCGAAGCCGATATCGAGACTGAGCAGCCTCTTTCCGGGCTCGCCAAACGCTTGCGCCCCGCAGCAGAACTGCTCAAAACGATCATTCCGCAGGCGCGGATTTTCGATCGTTCGAAAAATCGGAAGCGCAAAATCGAGGCCGCAGTCAAAGAGGGACCGGGATTTCATCTTCAAAAGGGTGGCCCGAACGAAGCGGTCACGCTGCCTGATAAGCCACTCAATCTCGAGAGACCCAGCGGTTTGATCGTCGGGCGCATGGCTCAACCTTCCGACGCTCCCGACGTTTCCGAACCCGAAGACTTGCGTCAGACACCCTATATGGGGCTTGAGCAGGTACGAAAAGCGCTCCCCATCGACGAGTCCGTCGAATTGCTCGACTCGGGCATGCTGACCAAAACCCCGGACAGCGCCGAAATCGACCTCGGCCAACCCCAACCCCGACACACTCCAGTACCAACGCTTGATACCGATTCCGAGGTCTCAGCCGATATCCTGGGCGACCTCATCGACAGCGATGTTTTCGATTCTTTGATGGATCCGCCGGCCATGCCGGAACTCCCCAAGCCGGCGCAGGTTGCAGAGCACGCGCCAGCAGGGGACCTGCCAAGACCAGCAGGGGACGCGCCCTCGCTGCCAAAACTGGATTTGCCCAAGATTCAGGCTCCCAAAATCGCGCCAGGGGACTTCAAGCCTCCACCCAGGGCGCCAAGTTTCAAATTGCCTGCACCGATCTCGGGCTTGAGCGAGTCTTCGGAATCGCGTGAGGCCGTGGTTGCCAGTTCGAAGATCGAGGTCTCCGATGCGCTGAAGAATTCGGTGGAGATGCAACGCTTTGAAACCCAACGCCCGGCTGAAGATCAGAGCCTAG
>JBFFMO010000472.1:0-4379 GCA_041554035.1 Allomicrovenator sp.
AAACTTGGAAGCGTCGCGTTGCCCCTCGCGGGTGACACCGCCGTGTTCTTTGAGCACACCTACGGGCTGGCACCACGCCCAGCCTCGATCGAGGTGATGGAAGTTCATAGTTTCTCGAAAGCCGCGGCCGGTGAGCACGAAAAGAACGTCCGCAATTTGGTGGTGAAGGCCCTGGAAGGGTTTGCTTCGTCGGTTCCCTCAAGTGGCGTGACCGTCACCCAAATCGCGAAGCAGGCGGACCCGACGAAAGCAGACTTCCACCGAAATTCGAGTGGGGTGAAGTATAAAGGGCAGGCGCAGCTTCTGGTTGGACTTGGGCTCGTAAAGGTCGACGGCACCGAGCATCTTTTTGTGAATTATACGGGCGTTGGACCCGTGAGCGGGCCAGGTATGGTCGCTGCTCCGCCCGATCACGGGATCGATCTTGGGCCGGTGTCTGAGCTGAGCGAGGCAAAAATCCACGCCTTTGCGGGGCTGGTTTTTGTCGGCGTCCAAATCTATCGAGGCCAGACTTCCGAAGCTTTGGTGCTGTTGAAACAACTGCTTGAGTCGAACTCGTTAGTGGGTTCGATGCGCTGGCATGCCCGTGACCAATTTGCGATGCGGTGGCTTGGTCTCAACTACTTTTACGAGGCTCTCTGGCTGGTTCAAGAGGACATGGTCGTGGCCGATGCGTCCAAGAATCGAGACGCTTTCCTGAACGCCCTTGGGACTGCAGTGCGCCTCTATGATCATAAGGATCTCACCACGCGTGCCCTTGAACTTTCTCAAGAGTATTTGACGGCAAGGACTCAGGAAAAGCCCGAGGTTCCTTATCGATCGGCACTTGCGATGCATGTTGAGATGCTGCTTGCCGCCGACCGAATTGAGGATGCTCGCGCTGGACTCGCCGAACTGGAGACCCTGTGTCCCGAGGGTTGCGATGGCGACAGCGTTGGCATGTTGAGTGCGGCGTTTTGGGCCGCCCCACAGGGGGCCGCCGAATTCCAAGATGAAATCCTGTCGAAGATTACCTCGCTGGCTGAAGCTCAAGGTGGAGATTCGTTGGCGGCACTGCGAGTGTATCAGGGGCTTCGCGCACTTGGTGGCGGGAATCTAGAGGAGGCCGTGATCGCGTTCCTCGAGGCTGAGCGTTTGTACGCACAGCTTGAGTATTCGCAGGGCGTGGCCCGAGCGCGGTATTTCCGAATGATGACCGAGATGGCCCGAAAGGAGCCCGATGCTGCACTGGAGGCCGGGGCTGGAGCGATCGCGATTCAGCGCGAATTGCAGGATTTTAGTGACGTGTCTGTGATTTACGAACGCTTGGCCCAGCTCTATGCGGCATTCGACCCACGTCAGGAGCCAGGTCCTTATCTGGCGGCGGCAGCAGAAGTGCTCGCCGAAAACGTGCAATCTTCGTTGGCATCCGGAAATTACGGAAAAGCAGCGGAGTCGTTGTTCGCCATGGCGTCCTTTCTGCACCGCATCGGCCAGATCGAAGAAGCAAAGATGCTCTTGCGCCGCGCGGTTGGGTTTTCGCTGGATTCGGCTCGATTTGAGATGGCCGCACTTTGCCATCTTTCGCTGGCTCATATCGCCCGCGAGCAAAACAACTTTGAGGAGTTTAAAGGCGAAATCGGAAATGCACGCCTGATGGGCGAGATTTCGAAAGACAAATCGGTGCTTGAGGCAATAGAACGGAGCCTCACTCCGCCCGAGCCCGAACCTGTTGACCCCACACGTCTGCTTTAAACCATGATCTATAAGATGAGGCCGTTGTTGATGCCCCGCATTTGGGGCGGACATCGCCTGGACAAACATTTTGGCGAAGACCGCAGCGAACCGATTGGAGAAGCGTGGTTGGTGGCCGATTTGGTTGAAGGATTTTCCTCGACCGTATCGGGGCGCCCACTTACCGAACTTGTTGCGGAACTTGGGTCGACCATGCAGGGAGCCTTTGGGGACCGCTTTCCTTTATTGGTGAAGGTGATCGACGCTGATGCCGACCTGAGCATTCAAGTTCACCCGAGTCATGAAGAGGCGAAACGGTTCTCGCGGGCGCAGTCTAAAGACGAGTGCTGGTTGATCCTGGATGCTCGCGACGAGGCCTACATCTATTTTGGGTTCAACCAGAAGTACTCCGAATCGCAGGTTCGTGAGGCCTTGGCCCAGGGCACCATCACGGAACTACTTGAAAAGATTCACGTGAAAGCCGGTGACGTTTTCCGCATCGGGCCGGGGACCGTCCACGCGATCGGGAAAGGAATCACGCTTCTGGAAGTGCAGGAGCCCTCCGACACGACATTTCGGGTCTACGATTACGAACGTCCCGGTTTGGATGGAAAACCACGTGCGCTTCATGTTGAAGAAGCGATGTCCGTTGCCACTCTTGACCGAGCGCCTCGCATTGCACCTCAAAAAGAGGCGGGATGGATCGTGCACGCGGTGGGCGACCACTACGCGATGCTCGGAAAACGGATTACAGGCAGCGCGCAGGTTCCAGGAGCTGGGCCTCGTGTCGTCATTTCTCTGGGCGAGATCGACATCCGTTCGGGTGAGCACGAATGCCGATTAGGCCGTTGGGAAGCAGCTGTGATTCCGGGTGGAATCGACGCGGAACTCCTTGGCAACGGCAACGTCATCGTGGCCACCACCGCGCCTCCTCAAAAATTGTGAATCGCCCTGATTATCTGAACATCTCACGTGATTCGTTGACCCTGCTTGCAGGGTGACTTAGCTTCCGCCGCCATGATGCATTTGCGAGTGTAATATGTCTCGAGACCAGAAACTGGACGACACCTACCTGACGGGGCGCGAGCAATTGCTCGCCTATTTCGTTGGCGGCAATAAGACTGAAGCAGAACGCGGAATCGGTACGGAGCACGAGAAATTCGCCTGGGACGCCCATACCGGGAGGCTCCTTGAGTTCGACCGTATTGAAGAAATCATGAACCAGATGGCTGACCGCTTCGGCTGGGAGCGCGGCTTTGATGGAGATCGGACGGTGGCTCTGGAGCGCAATGACGAGGCGATTTCACTGGAGCCGGGGGCGCAGTTCGAATTGTCTGGTGGCGTGAAAAAGACGATTTTTGAGACCGAGGAAGAACTCGATCGGCATTTCAATGAATTGTCAGAAATCGTGAAGGACGACGTGATTTTTACGTGCTGGGGACTCAATCCATTCGACGACATCGACGCCGTGGGCTGGGTGCCGAAGTCTCGCTACAAGATCATGCGTGACTACTTGCCGACACGCGGCGATCGCGCGCACTGGATGATGAAGCTCACCTGCACGATCCAGGCAAATATGGACTTCACTTCAGAAGCGGACGCCGTTTCCATCATGAAGTTCGGATTCTTGGCCTCGCCCTATGTGCACGCGCTCTTTGCGAACAGTCCACTGCATCACGGGCAGCCCAATGGGTTTCAATCCTATCGTGGGCATATCTGGACGCGCATGGATCCTGACCGATCCGGGGTTCCCGACTTTGTTCTGAATGAGGAATGGGGCTTTTCGGATTACCTTGAGTACGTGTTGGATGTGCCGATGTTTTTCATCCGCCGCGACGATGGCTACATCAACATGGCCGGTCATTCGTTCCGTGCTTTCATGGATGACGGCTACCAGGGACATCGCGCGACGATGGGAGATTTCGAGTTGCACTTGTCGACTGCGTTTCCCGAGATGCGCATGAAACGCTACATCGAGGTCCGATGCGGCGATGGCGGCCCTAGGTCTCATATGCTGGCGTTCCCAGCTTTGTGGAAGGGCCTTGTCTACGACGCCGAGGCTCGTGCCGCAGCGATGGAGCTCGTCACCATGACGGACATCGATGAGCTGCGGAACCTGTATGTGATCGCCTCAAAAGAAGGGATCCACGCTCGCACCCCCCGAGGTTCGTTTCTGGAGATCACGCGAGCGCTTGTGGCGATCGCAAAGAAGGGTCTGGACACCATCGCAGAACGCGAAGGCCATCCGTCCGAAGCTTCGTTTTTGGCTCCCCTTGAGACCATCTTAGATCGGCAAGAATCTGAAGCAGATCGCTTGTTGCAGGCTTTTGAAGCTCACCCAGCGCGCTTCGCTTTGCTCAGTGCTTTTGACTTGATGCGTTGAAGTGCGAAGAGCTTGAGCCCGCGCAATCGCGGGCTCAACCTTCATTCAAGGCAGGCAAACGTTGGCCAAGCCGTTGCCCGGCGAGCCGCAGATGTAGCCGGCACGACAGTCGGCACTTGATGCGCATCCGTCAAAGCAGAAGCTCCCACTGGTAAGTGGAACGCACACGTCATTTCCGGGGCAAACACCGCTGGTCGAGCAGTCTTGGACGCAGTATCCGCCCGGGAAATCGGGGTCCGGGGCACACGCTGCGTTTTCACGGCCTGCACAATCTTGAAACCCG
>JBFFMO010000473.1:0-4369 GCA_041554035.1 Allomicrovenator sp.
GGGCCGCACGGGCGCGTCCGTCCAATGCATGCCGCGAGCGGCAAGTTCCGTGTTTCGTGCGACATTTATCGGATAGTGGATCTGGTTGCCCTTCTTTGTCGCTTCACCACCCACCAACAACACAACCGCTTCGTCAGAGTCGTTGATGAATGTATGGGCGATGCCGGTTCCCGATGGAAACGCCACAAAATCGCCGGGCTTCAGCCCGTGGATATGGCCGTCAATCCAGACGTTCGGATTCCCAGAAATCACGTAGGCAAATTCCTCTTCATCGCTTTCTGCATGGGGCCAAGACGTTCGACGGCCTGGCGGAAGCGTCTCGATATGGATGCCCAATTTCTTCAGGCCAAGGATTCGTCCCATCGGCGCACCGATAGACAGGATCTCATCCGAACCCGGATAATGGGCATCATCGGGGTCCATGAAATCCCGGTAATTCCCAATGAAGGATGGGCGATGATGCGCCCGCCAATCTTGGCTAGTGAGCTCCCAGGTTTCTGCCTCGTTCAAAGCTGAGTCGACGAATCCTGCGGGTCGACGCCCAATCAAACGTGCGCCGGCCTTCTCTTTCAATCGCCGAGAAGCCTCATTGCCCACAGCATTCGAAAACACCAATTTCTGGAACCCAAGCTCTTCAAACGCATAATTTGTGGTGGCGTTTGTGGCCTCTCTCATCAAGCCTTGCCCCCAGAAACGTTTGGCCAGCCAGAACCCTCGATGTTCAGGACACCCTTCGCGCCACAGATCGACCACCCCGATGACTTCGTCGGGTTTTTCCTTCAAGAACATCCCCCACGTCCACCGTGTCAGCCCCTGTTTAGGCAGAATCACGTTTTTCAAGAAGTCGGCGACACCGCCCTCGGGATAGGGCCATGGAACCTGATCGGACAAAAATCGAATCACCTCGTAATCGACAAAATTCTTTTCGTAGGACTCAGCATCCGCGAGTTCAAGCCCCTTCAAAATCAAACGTCGCGTCTCTAATTTTGGGATTTTCATTTTCCGCCCAGCTCCTCACGAAGTTTCGACTTCAGGAATTTCCCGGTGGATGTTCGCGGAATCGAATCGCGAACCACAAACTCATCGGGCACCCAAAACTTGGTGAATTTATGTTCCAAATACGTGGCCAACGCGGCCTTATCGATGGTGTGTCCAGGTTTTGGAACAATCACGGCCAAAGGGCGTTCCATCCACTTTTCATGAGGTACAGCGATGACCGCCGCCTCCAAAATTGCGGGATGGCTCATCAGCGCATTTTCAAGTTCAACCGACGAAATCCACTCACCGCCGCTCTTGATAAGATCCTTGGTGCGGTCTGTGATTTTCACGTAACCCTCAGCGTCGATCGTCACGACGTCGCCGGTGCAAAACCAACCGTCATCCGTCCAAGAACCGGCAGCTTCGGGAGCCTCGTAATACGAGCCCGCAACCCATGGGCCACGAACCTGCAACTCGCCCATCGCCTTACCATCCCACGCGGCGGGACCGTCTTCGCCCATGGCCCGGATGTCGACAAAGGGCACGGGATAACCCTGTTTAGCGCGGGTGGCGTATTTCGCGTCTTCGTCCAAATCCTTCATGCTGGCTTTGAGTGTCGCCACGGTTCCAAGCGGGGCAGTTTCGGTCATCCCCCATGCGTGAATCACCGTCATCCCAAGCGCGTCCATCGACCGAATCATCCCTTCTGGTGCGGCCGAACCACCGACAATCATGCGCATCGGTTTAGGGTATTTCCACTTGTCTGGATTGGCTTCCACGGCTTGCTGAATGCCGAGCCAAATCGTCGGCACGCCAGCCGAAACGGTGACTTGTTCCTTTTCGTACAGGTCCAAAAGGCTGACTGGGTCCAAGTATGGCCCAGGATGGACTTGTTTGGTTCCCGCAAGTGCCGCTGTGAACGGAAGGCCCCACGAATTGGCGTGGAACATCGGCACAACTGGAAGCAATGTGTCGGCCTGCGATAGCGCCAGTGTATCGACCATGGCCGAGGCAAACGAATGCAGCACGAGCGCACGATGCGAGTACACCACGCCCTTGGGCCGACCGGTCGTGCCCGACGTGTAACACATGCCCGCGCCGTCGTTTTCATCGGCCTGAGGCGGCTCCCACGAAGACACATCGCCGGCAGATGCCAAGAATGATTCGTAGTCCGAATACCCTTCGGGAGTGGGTGCGCCGGTCCAGGACACGACAAAGATTTTTTCGAAACTGACTTCGCCTTCAAACGCAGACAGCAGCTTCAAAAGCGTGTCATCAACAATCAGAAAGCGGTCCTGAGCGTGGTTCACGATGAACGCGATATCGCTCGGACTCAGCCTCAAGTTTAACGTGTGATAAATGCCGCCGGCCATGGGAACGCCGTAATACGCCTCCAAATGGGCGTTATGGTTCCACATCAAGGTTGCGACTCGGTCGCCCTTCTTCAGGCCGGCGTCCAGCAGCGCCTTCGCCAGTGATTTAGAGCGCTGATAGACCGACGCGTAGTTGTGGCGCACCAAAGTCTTGTCGGGTTTCTGCGAGACGATCTCGACGTTTGGAAAAAGCTGAGCCGCCCTCGCCACAATATGATTGGTCGTGAGGGGATAATTCATCATGGTTGAAGTCATCGAAATACCTTAGCAAGTGACGTATGAATGATTTAGAAATGTATTCACCCGAACTATCGTCATGGACGATAGAGGATTTTCAATTCTGCGATATTAACCCGATTAAACTCGCCAGACCGGCCGCCCAAGCCGCCCGTATAATCGGCAAAATGTAAAAACGTCGACATGTTGATGAAGGCGTCATCACTTGCGATGACGATGCGATAGGTCTTGGCGCTGTCGAGCTCGACCGACACAAGGTTGGAGTCCAACCAACGGTCCCAATCACCCAGATGCGGCATGACCAACGCGCCCTCACCCACCAGCTCGCCATTGTCCTGGTCTTCGACAAAAAGCCTCTTCACCGCACACGTCACGCCGGTCGTGAGCCCACCAGCACCATTTCCATAAACGCTTTGGAACTCATGCCGACCGCTTTGGGTTGGTGTGAAATCCGTGATTTCGAGCCGATGCCCGGCGTCCCCCCAATCATCGTAATGAAAACGCCCGTGCGAATCGGACGCGGTTCCGCCGACCGCCGTGAATTGGGCCGCAGAAAACGACGTGATGTTTTCAAATCCGGCGCCCCACCAGCATATCGGAGCCGAGTGTTGCGACGCATTACCACTGGCGAAGGTCGCCTCGACAACATAACAAGGCGACCCGCTCGGGGCCGAGGTGTCGGTCCAGTTGGTCGTTGTGTTCGGTAAATCAGCGGCGACTTTTTCGCCGTCACGGAAGACCGCAAAAGTCACCTCGGCCGATTCCCCATTTCGGTCGATATCAAAGCGAAGCCCGCCGCCGACCTGGGTCACTTCCGAGATTTTGGGTGTGCGCGGTTGGAACACGTTCGTCCAATCCGCATCATCGCGCTGAGTCAGGCTTCCGACGGCCCCAGGAGCCCCCAGAACGACATCCACCACGTTCTTGCCATCGACCAGTCCCGCGGCATCTATCGCGCCCGTCACGGACTCGCCGTTCAGCCGAACTTCGGCAACGGCGTATGCGCCAGCGGGGTTGGTCGAAATCGCAGGCAGCTGAATCACGACACTCACCCGATGGCCCATATAGGGATAATCGTTCAACACCAGCTTTTCTGCGGCTTTGAAGATTCCGTTTCGCATGTTCGCCGTGATGTACGGTGCGATCCTAAGTCCATCGGCTTGGGGCTGCAGACCAAAGATCACGCCGTGTACCATCGCCAGATAACCGGCAACCGACCAAAGCTGGCGCTGTGAATTCACGACCGGCCCAGCATAGGCGCCATCGGCAACATAGGCCGCGCCACTGGCGGCCTCGAAATTCTCCATATTCGACAGATTCAACGCTGCGCCACGCATCAGGCTCTTGACCATGCGGTCAGCCACCGCAGGGTTGTCGGCTTTCGCCGCAGCCCTCAGCCAATACGCGCTCACAAAGGGCCATTCCGCGCGATTATGATAAATCGGCGTCAATTGCTGTTGAGGCCATTGCACCGGCGCGCCCGACCCATAATGGGGATAATTCTGTAAAATTCGCCTGGCTTGAGCCGGGTCTGCGACCCCAAGTGTCACGGCCAAAGCCGAACCCAAGAGGTCAAATCGCCGCGTGGGTGCTTGGTCTAGACCCGTTGGAACGAACGTCGAAAACAGACCGTCGTCTTCGAGCCAAAGCCGGTCACGAATCGCGGTTTTCAGCTCGGCGGCCCAGGCCTGATATCGGTCCCGCTTGGTCGTGTCGCCCGCATCACCGGCCAACTTCGCCGCAAAATCCATCGCATGAAAATGCAACAGATTCGTGCTCAA
>JBFFMO010000474.1:0-4363 GCA_041554035.1 Allomicrovenator sp.
GGCTACCTAGGGTCGACTCCACTCCCAAGAGTAGCGGTACAGATAGGCGAGGCTCTCGACATGCCTCTTGGCTTCAAAGGCACTTTTGCCCCAGGCGTAAAAGCCGTGGCGAAGCACATTCACCCCAGGAACACTCTCTTGCGCAGCGTCCCCGATGGCCATGGCCAGGGTCGGGATGTCGGCGTGGTTGGGGACAATCGGAAGCTCAACGCTGGCGTGTTCGTCCCAGATATTGAGGCCTTTGATCATTTCAAGGCCTTCAAATTTGGTGTGGCCTGCGTCGGCATCTCGACTGCTGCATAATGCCGCGTAGGGTTCATGACAGTGAAAGATGGCGCCGACGTCCGGATATTTTCGATAGAGCACGCCGTGAACACGTGTTTCAGCGGAAGGCTTATGAGGCGTGGGCTCCGTCGGTTCGGCGTCCAGATTGCACACCAAGAAGTCGTCCACGCCCAGCGCGCCTTTATCCTTGCCGCTGGCACTGATCAGGAAAGTATCGGCATCCAGGCGCACCGAGAGGTTCCCTGACGTGCCCATCAGCCAACCGTGACCGTAGAACGCACGCGCGGCCTCAGCCATGAATAGAGCAGCCTCAACGCGTTGGCTCATCAGGTTCGCTCGGCTACCAAAAGTTTGGCGATGGTCTGAAGCTGCATATTCGAGGTCCCCTCGTAAATGGCTCCAATCTTGGCGTCGCGGTAGAATTTCTCGGCCGTGTATTCCTTGGTGAAACCAACACCGCCATGAAACTCAATGCATTTTGACGCGGTGTATTCGGCGACCTGGCTCGAATACAATTTGGCCATCGCGGCTTCTTTGACGAAGGGTTTGCCGGCGTCCTTGAGCCGTGCCGCATTATAAACCATCAGCCGTGCGGCCTCGATGCGCGTTGCGACTTCGGCGTATTGAAACTGAAGGCCCTGGAAGTCCGCCAGGCGCTGTCCGAACTGCTTGCGCTCAATCATGTGCGCCATGGCGGCATCAAATGCACCGCGGGCAAGCCCAATCATCTGAGCACCGATTCCGATTCGACCTTCGTTGAGCGTTTCGATGGCGACTTTGTAGCCTTTGCCGATTTCGCCAATCACGTTCTCTTTGGGCACGATGCAGTCTTCGAAGACCAACTCGCAGGTGGACGAAGCTCGAATGCCAAGCTTGTCTTCCTTCTTCCCGACCGAAAATCCCTTGAAATCTCGCTCGACGATGAACGCCGTGATGCCGCGATAGCCTTTCTCTGGGGCGATATTTGCGAACACGATGAACACATGGGATTCGGCGCCGTTGGTGATCCACAGTTTCGAACCGTTGAGTTTCCAATGGTCTCCGCAGTCTTCGGCACGCGTGGCGAGCGCAAATGCGTCGGATCCGCTACCGGCCTCACTGAGCGCGTAGGAGCCGACCCATTCCGTGGCCAATTTAGGAAGGTACTTCGCTTTCATCGCGTCGTTCGCATAATTGATGAACGTGTTGTTCACCAGCGTGTTTTGAACGTCGACGAACACACCCACGCTAGGGTCGACCGCGGCGAGTTCCTCGATCGCGAGGATGGCCGTGAAAAACGAGCTTTCACTTCCATCGAATTTTCCGGGAACTTCGATCCCCATCAGGCCCAGATCAAAGGCGCCCGAAATCACGTGTGGCGCGAGCTTTCCTTCGTGATCCATGGCTGAAACGTGAGGCGCGATCTCTTTGCGCGCCCAATCACGGACAGCCTGCTGAAACATCAGTTCGTCTTCCGAGAGTGAAGTAAGGGGCGTGGACATGGGGACTCCTGCCGTAGAATCGGCTTAAAAATAGACGGGTTATCGCTCTAGAAGAGCGGAACTTTGGGTTTGTCAGGTTTTTTGACGTCAACCCAGTCGCTGCTCGAATCCGACGGTTTGTCGGCCGGCTTGTCTTTGGGCTTGTCTTTCGGCTTGGCTGTGACGTCAACCCAATCATCAACGGGCGGCTTGTCGGCTGGTTTGTCGGCTGGTTTGTCCGCAGGCTTGTCGGAAGGCCGTTTGGTCTCTTGGACCGGGACCTTCACCAAGGTTAGGGGCAACTCTTCAGGCGACGCGTCGTCGAGCGCAACCGCCAAGTCCTCGTAGCCTTCCGACCGCAACGTCCAGCGGTCGCCTTCGGAAACCTTCACTCGCACGGGCGTCGCGCCCACAAAAGCGTCGCCGTTGAACAAGCGTGCCGATACGTCGGGTGTCGAGATTCGAACCCATTTTTCGGCGAGTGCTGCGGGTTCGTCGGGCTTTTCTTCGGTCGCGACTTCCGGCGGAACTTCGACCGGAACCTGCGCGGCTGTCACCGGCGTAGGAATTTCTGCCACCGCGTTGGGGTCGATCCCATCGTCCGTCGGACGAGTCACGACGTAGCCGATCGCAGCGACCGCAGCGAGGAGAATCACGGCAAGCACCACGATCTTTCCAACGGGCGATTTCGCTTGGACGACATCGTCCTCGTCGTCAACAACAGCGGCCGTCGAAAGGCTGGGATTGGTCTGCATCATCGGGCGTTGGGGCTTCTGAGCCCGAGCCATTTCTTCGTCTGTGGGCAAGGGCGAGAACTGCGTTGCATCCTCGTCGATCACAGGCTTCGCAATCTGATCGGTGTTATCGGGAGGCGTCAGCTCGGGAAGCGGTGCCATCATCGTGGCATCATCACTCTTGGAAACTGGGGCCTTGGCGACTGCCGCTGGTGCCGCTGATACGGGGGCGACCGAAGCCACGTTCCCGTCCGCAACGAGATCGAGCGCAATCAGCATTTCGTCAGCGTTTTGGAAACGATGATCGAGGCGCTTTTCGAGCGCTTTTTGCAGGAAAGGCCCGATTGCGGATTGAATCAGTTCGTTCGGAATATCGACCGGATCGTCTGAGATCTGCTTATGAAGGACCTCCCATCTGCCGGTGCCCTCAAAAACGCTCTTTCCGGTCAGCATTTCGATGGCGATCAGGCCCAAGGCGTAGAGATCACTCTGGGGCCCGATGCCTTGGCCTGTGATTTGTTCAGGCGCCATATAACGAAGGGTTCCGACCAGGACTCCCGCGGAAGTCAACGGATCGGCGTCGTCATCGTTTTCTTGACCACCCATGATCTTGGCGATGCCGAAGTCCACGACTTTGACGAAATCCGTCTCGCCGTGGAGGTCGGCGAGCATGATGTTCGCAGGCTTCAGGTCGCGATGGATGATGCCGTAACTGTGGGCCTCAGAGAGGCTCTTAACGATCTGTCGGAGGATGTGTTTGACCCTCTTAATCGGGATCGGTGCGTCCTTGATGATGTCTTTGAGCGTGCATCCCTTCACGTACTCCATAACGTAGTAGAGGATGCCGGTCTCAGAGTCGCGGAAGTCGTAGATGCGAATCGTGTTCGGATGCGAGAGGTTACGGACGGCCATCACCTCACGTCGGAACCTCTCGATCATTTCTTCAACGTTCATCGCGTGGGCGACCAACACTTTGATCGCCACCTGGCGGTCCATGGACATTTGGCGCGCAAGATACACGGCACCAAACCCACCTTGACCAAGCAGTGATTCAACTCGATAGGTTTCGTCTAGGACGTCCCCAATATTTGGTAGGCCTTGCATTCGCGTTCTCGTCGTGCCAACGTCGCGCGTGTTATCGCGCAGAGTGGGCACGAAATCAAATTACGTCTGACGTGGTTTTTTTTGGCTGTGTGAGATTTACTGCTTTAGATTACGGCGGTAGACACTACCCTCATTATGCCCGCCTCGCAAACCCCCGTACTTCGGAGAAATGGGTGAAAAGCGCTTTTGTTCGTTATTTTTTGTCGAGTGTGACCACGCTGGCCATCGTTGTCGGAGCTAACGGCGCCTTCGCGATGACTTTTGAAGAGGCAGTTGGCCAAGCCAAGACTGCCTACGATGCTGGCGACTACGTCACCGCTGTGGACCTTTTGATTCAAGCGAATCGAATTCAACCCAACGGTCGTTTGTTGCTCAACATCGCCCGCTCGTATGCCAAGGCAGGCGATTGCGCCAAGTCAGTCGCATACTATCGAGCCTTCGCTCGAAGCAGCGACGCAGATGCTGGGTTGGTGAAGACGGCAAACAAGGAAGCCGACGACCTCAAGTGTACCGCCTTCAACCGCGACACTTCGGGACGAGTGCTGGTCGATTCGACGCCATCCGAGGTCAACGTGTTGCTCGACGGGACCGCGATCGGAACCACTCCCTTTGAAGTGGTTTTGGTGCCCAAAGGCCAACACACTTTTCGATTTGAGAAAGAAGGCTACGAGCCTGTCGACAAAGTCGTTGAGATTCAGGTCAACGAGGACGCCGATGTGAAAGCGTCGCTTTCCGAAGTCGTCGTGGCTGAAGTGGTGGAAACGCCGATCGAAGAGCCCA
>JBFFMO010000475.1:0-4356 GCA_041554035.1 Allomicrovenator sp.
CAGACTCGTGTATTAGGTATTCCAAGATACGTGCCAGCATTTAGCTGGGCGAAGAGCACTACGCGCTCGCCGCATGAAATGGGGCTTTCACCTGCGTCAGGCTTGGTGCGCCGGCCTTCTTTGAAGGTTTGTTCTTGCCTACCATTCGATGAAACGTTGCAACGCGTGTTGCAGGTTTAGTGGTGATTCTTGACCGTCGGAGGCACGACCGACCCACTGGCTTGCAGGTTCAGCGCCTCAGGGTGTTTCTGGTAATGCTCGCGCACCACGCGGGCCAACGCAGCGCGGTGGTTGGCATCGATTTCAATCCCGGTGGCGGGTAGGGTCGCGACGATATTCGTCAGGAGTTCATCCTGCGGAGCAGGCTGTTGGGCCACCCAAGACTCGAGCAACTCGCGATTGGCGAAGGATGGCAGCGACCCCAGGATTCCCACATCGTTTTGGTCGTGGACCAAGAGGCCCGATGTCGTGCCTCGGTCCAAGGTCAAAACCTGCAAAATATAGGCGCTGTGGTAGTCGCGCTGCAGGATCAGCTCGGCTTGGGACGGCGTGCCGGCGGAGCGCAAGGTGGACCCAAGAATCTGGCTGTAGGCTTCGATGATCTTGGTTCCAAAATTCGAGGCGAATTCCAGGTCTTTGGCAAAACCCCAGAGTCGAAAGGCCTCGAGGTAAAAATGCGAAACGCCCCGATGCCGGTTCAGGCTGGGAATGAAAAAGTAGGCCTCGCCGTCAGCCTTGCCTTCGGCAAAATGTTCCTTGGCGGCTGACTTGAGCGCATCTTCAAAAGCCTGCGTCTGCGCGGCATTTGGGATGGAGGGATTGAGGTCGGCCATGATTCGCCAATAGCCGTCTCCATCTCGCATTTGCGTCCAGCTGATATGCATGTGGAACGAGGGAGCCTGCGGGTGGGCAGGATGGATGATCGTCGAAATCGCGGTGGCCGAAGACAGGCGTTTGGCAGGCATGTCGTCGTAATGCACCTGCGATACGTTGATCGACGCGCGATTGAACGCTGGCGTCAGGGTCTTCGCGAGCCTCCAGCCACCTCCGTGGAGACCCTCGTCGCGAAGCCAGTCGACGCGTTCGAAGTCAACGTGTTCCACTCCCTCGACTGCGCGCTTGAGGCGTGTCGCGAAGAGCGTTTGTAGATGGGAGACGAGGGCGAGCGCTTGTTGTGCTTCGAGCGGTGATGAAAAATTCGTTGTCATTTCTAGAACCTAATTAAAAATTTCGCATGTCATACAAAATACGACGTCTTGACACCGATGCGGGGTCTCTCTAACCTCACTCATACACAAAAGTTGGTCAATATAAGGGGAACGCGTGCGAATCCGTAATGCGTCGAGTCACGGTCGAGATGTGGTGTCTTATGACTGACGACCGAGTCAGCGAACTTGAGCACCAACTCAAGGCGATCAAGGACACTATGGTCGATGGGGCCGTCACCTTTGACGCCTTGGGGGCGATTCATAGCTTCAATCCGAGCGCCGAGAACCTATTTGGTTACAACGCGTTTGAGATTATCGGCAAGAACATCAGCGTACTCACATCCGAGCCTTTGTCGCCGAATGATAGCGTGAAGGGTGCCAGCCCTGATGAGAGCGAGTGGAACGTTGACATGGGTCGCGTGATTGAGGGCGTTCGCAAAGATGGTTCACGATTTCCCATCGAAATGTTTGTGAGTGAAATGAGCATCGGCGGTGAGCGCATGTTCACGGCAGTTCTATGCGACATCACCGAGAGTGAACGCGCGCTGGCACGATATCGGGGGCTGACAGCTGCTGTTAATGCGTCGCAGGCCGTGATCGAATTCGATTTGGCTGGAATGGTCCTCAGGGCGAACGAAAAATATCTTTCGCTGACGGGATACACAGAAGCAGACCTTCTCGGTCAACATCACCGGCTTTTTGTTGGTTCTGAGTACGCCGACAGCGAGGAATACCGAGACTTCTGGCGAGGCCTTTCGCGTGGCCAACTCCAGACAGGTGAATTCTCGCGATACACCAGTACCGGCAGCATGATCTGGCTGCAGGCGACTTATACCCCGGTTTTCAACCGACATGGCGAACCTGAAAAGGTCATTAAGTTCGCCACAGACATTAGTCCCCGCAAGCAAGCGGAGTTCGAAGTAGGCGTTGCTCTTCGCGAGCTACAAAATATGGAGACTGCTCTTGAGCAGCACAAAATCGTCGTCGCGGCGACCGATGTGAAAGGTCGGATAACCTTTGTCAACGATAGGTTCTGCACCATATCGAAGTACTCACGAGAAGAGCTTCTTGGACAAGATCATCGGATCGTCAACTCGGGCTATCACTCCGAGCAGTTTATTCGCGGGATGTGGAGGACGATCGCGCGAGGCAGGGTTTGGAAAGGTGAAATCAGGAACCGGGCCAAAGATGGTTCGTTTTACTGGGTCGACACGACCATCGTTCCGTTTTTGGACCCTCAAGGTAAGCCAGTAAAATACGTTTCGATCCGCACGGATATTACGCAGCGAAAGGCCGTGCTTGACGCGCTCGCGGCAAAGCACAAGGAGCTTGAGGCTGTCGCTCTCATCGACCGTATCGGTGCCCGCGTCATGGTGGCTTTGAATCAGAAAGACGACGCGAGCACACCTGGTGCCGAGATCGTGCGGATACTCGCGGACGAGGCGGGGTATCGGCCGATCGCTCTCTATACCTATGATGAGTGGCAAGGAAGTCTTGTGCTCTCAGCGGGCCTTGGCATGGCACCTGGCGACGGTCAGAAGAAGTTCAGGATTGGCGACGGTTTGGTAGGAGAGGCCGCCGCACTTCGTTCGCCGAGATTCCTGGACGGCGCGGCGGACCATCCGTTTTCCCTCGATACTGGGGTAGGCACGATCCAAGCAGCGACGCTTTTCGCTGTGCCGCTTCTGCACAGGGAGAAATTGCTTGGCGTTATCACGGGAGCCTCACATGTCCAGCTCTTCGAACGGGAGCGTTCATGGCTTACGCAGCTCGCGGGTCAGGTCGCGGTTGGCCTCTACTCACTCCAGCAGTTTCAAGAACTCCAAGAACTCTCATTTCAGCTCAACAAACGCTCACACAAGATCGAGGCGCAAAACACCGAGCTTGCCCGAGCAAGCCGTCTCAAGTCCGAGTTCCTGGCGAGTATGTCGCATGAGTTACGTACTCCGCTGAACGCTATCATCGGCTTCTCGGAAGTGCTCAAGGATGGCCTTCTTGGCGACCTTGAGGTCGATCAGCAGGACTACGTCACCGAGATATTCCAGAGCGGGCATCACCTCTTGTCGCTGATCAACGACATCCTTGACCTGTCCAAGATCGAAGCTGGCAAAATGGAACTCGACATCGAGACCGTCGATATTTTCGCAGTTGTAAGCAATGGTCTCACGATCATGAAGGATCGAGCCGCCCAGGGTGGTGTCGAGATGATGCAGTCGATTGAACCCGGGTTGGTCGAAATTCATGCCGACGGCAGGAAACTGCGGCAGATCGTTTACAACCTGCTCTCGAATGCCGTGAAGTTCACACCTAGGAGTGGGACGGTGAAGCTCGAAGTGAAGACGATTGACGGCGACATTGAGCTCGCTGTGATCGATTCGGGCATTGGCATTTCGCAGGAAAATCAGGAGCGGTTATTTCGTGCTTTCGAGCAACTCGACGGCGGAATCGATCGGAAGTACGAGGGCACGGGTCTCGGACTCGCGATGGTCAAGAGCTTGGTCGATTTGCATGGAGGCACGTTTGGCGTCGAAAGCGAGGTAGGCCAGGGCAGTCGCTTTTGGGTGAGGCTACCTCGCCTCCCTCAGGGAGCTTCGGAGACAGTGAAAAGGAGAGCGCGTCCAGCGCAGACGATTCGAGCCTCGGATTCGGCGCCGAAAGTCCTTGTTATCGACGATGACCCGGCCTCACTGGCTCTGGCGCAGCGGTGGTTGTCCAGAGAAGGTTATGTTGTCGAAGAAGCCACGGACTGCCAACAGGCCTGGGCGATGCTCAACGCGGATACGTACGATGCCATCCTCTTAGATATTCTTTTCGGACAACAGCAGGATGGTTGGGAGTGTCTCACGAGGTTGAAGGAGACTCCCGAACTCGCGAATATCCCGGTGGTTGTTGTCTCTATCGTGGCCGAACTCGGACGTGGGCTGGCGCTCGGGGCCGTCGATGTGTTGCAGAAACCCGTGGCCGGTCCCGACTTGATTCGGGCCATTGAACACCTAGGCATTTTTCCTGACCGATCTGGGGAGTCGAGCCGGGTCTTGGTTGTGGACGACGATCCACGGTCTGTCGAGCACGTGTCCCAACGCTTGGAACAAGCTGGGATGGCAGTCACCCGCGCCTATGGTGGGGCTGAAGCACTGGAGGCATTAAC
>JBFFMO010000476.1:0-4347 GCA_041554035.1 Allomicrovenator sp.
ACACATCCTTCATCAGGCCTTCACAGATGCGCATGACATCTTCAGGAGTCACAAAGGACATTTCCATGTCGATCTGAGTGAATTCCGGCTGACGGTCGGCGCGCAAATCTTCGTCTCTAAAACAACGAACGATTTGGAAGTAGCGGTCGTATCCGGAAATCATCAAGAGTTGCTTGAAGATTTGAGGGGACTGCGGCAGCGCGTAAAACATCCCAGGGTTCACCCGGCTTGGCACGAGGTAGTCGCGTGCGCCTTCGGGCGTTGATTTGGTGAGGTAAGGGGTTTCGAGTTCTTCGAAGCCGTTCTTCACCAGATAACCACGCACGACCTGAGAAACCTTAGAGCGCATCATCAAAGCGCGCTGCAGAGGTTCACGTCGAAGGTCGAGGTAGCGGTATTCAAGACGCAACATCTCGTTGGCGTCGCATTCTTCGCGAATCGCAAACGGAGGCGTTTGAGACTTCGAAAACACTTCCAGTTTCTTGGCGATGATTTCGATTCCGCCCGTGTCGATGCGGTCGTTTGTCTTGTCGCCACGGCTCACGACCTCGCCGACAACGGCCAGGCACCATTCCGAACGAAGCGCATTGGCCGCATCGTAGTGTTCATGGCTCAAGTCGTCCTCGAACCGGACCTGGACGATTCCCGTCTTGTCTCTCAAGTCGACAAAGATCACTCCGC
The DNA here is from genome assembly GCA_041554035.1 of Allomicrovenator sp. Classification (GTDB taxonomy): domain Bacteria; phylum Myxococcota_A; class Bradymonadia; order Bradymonadales; family Bradymonadaceae; genus JBFFMO01. The sequence goes on from JBFFMO010000476.1 coordinate 682, forward strand.
CGTGGTCACGGTGATTGGCAACCCAACCCATGACAGTAACGGTTTGACCGATGTGCTCGGGCCTCAGTAGGCCGCACATTTCAGACCTTTGATGCTCAGACAGGAATGACACGACAGACTCCTCTCAACGTGAGTGTAGGCGCATTGCGCCGGGCCAGCGGTTTAAACACGGGCGCGCCAGCGTGTCAATCAGCGGTGGTGGAGCGATCGGGCCCTGAACTAAAAATGCACCAACAAGTGCATTTATTGTTCGGACGTCTCCAGAGGGACAAAAGCCTGTCGACGATTCTGATCGCGCATCTGCTGAATAATATATAGAAAACCCAAACATGACTGGCAAGTCACCTTCTTGGCATGGGACTTGAGTACTTGTATTTGGAGTCAGGCCAGATGGGTCTGACAGAGTGGTCCAAGAACTTTTGAATCGAGACATCATGAAATCCTCGTTGACGGTCCTGATCGCGCTGCTCATTTTACCTTGCTCAGCCAGTGCTGCAGACACCTACGGCTACGACAAGGACGAAAACGGTCGCCAGTACCAAACCAAATTCGACCTTCGGAAGCGTTGGTTTTGGGGAGGGGCGGCCTCGTTCGACGACAACAACATCGCGGCAACACTGGAAACGGGGGCCGTTTACGAAGAATTCGAGGAATGGGAAAACCATCGAGATCGTCAGGCGTTTCTTGAAGCGACCCTTCAACTCTCCACCCTTGAACTCGATGCAACGCTCTATCGGTGGGACCGTTCGCGGCGCTCGGAGGAGCCACCGGTATGGATCACCACCTTTATCGGGGAGCCGCGCCGCTTTGATGTGCCACTTCATTTGGGCCCAAGCTTTGTTTTGGGGCGTGTTGCGCGGCGAGAGTTTGCCACAAGCTCTCAAACTCGTGTCGACGTCGCAGAAGCTGGTTTTCATTGGACCCTCGCGCAGTCGCACACGCTCGAAGACTTTGTGCGCGTCCGCTTGGCCGCAGCCGGTGGCGTGAACATCCGAACCGGGCCCGATGAGGTCTATGGTTATTTTGCGCCCTCTGCCTCTCTTGAAGGACGTTGGAGCCCATCGGAGCGAGGCCTTTGGGAAATTGGCTTTGATGCAACGGCTCGTCGTGGGTTCGAACCCTCGGGCATAAACTGGACCTCATTGAGCACGACGGTTGAGGTGGAACGGGTGCTCTTCGCCATCAACGATCAACCGTTGACGATTTTTCTGCAGGGGCGAGCCGAGGCCTTCAATGATGTTGACGATCGACGGTTCTGGGGGTTGGCTGGGGCTCGGATCAACTTCTTCGTTCCGCCTCCCGCGCCGCTCGATCAATGCCCGAATGAAAAAGAAGATTTCGACGGATTTGAGGACGATGACGGGTGCCCCGATGTTGATAACGACGGTGATGCTGTCCTCGACTTCGAAGACAACTGCCCGTTGATCTCGGGGCCAAGAGTCAATCAAGGGTGTCCGATTCCGAACTCTCCTTACGATCCTGATCCGTGCGTTCACTCCCCCAACGGCGCCGAATGTTTAGGGCCGATGTTTCGATGCAAGCTCGACCCAACACATCCTGAGTGTCTGCCCGCCCAGGAACCCGAAGAGCCCGAAGTCGCGGAACCACCCTCTGCTTGCGAATCGTCACCAGAAGGGTGTTCGGATGAGAACTAGCGTGTGGTTCATAGGCGTAATAGGCCTTCTGTTGAGCGCGCAGGCCCTGGCGGGCGATTATGACGAGGACAAAAATGGTCGTGCTTTCAGGACGAGCTTTCCCCTGCATGATCGATTTTCAGTGTCAGCCGGTGTGGGCGACCTTGACGCCAAGCCGTCGATCTCGATGACTCTGGCTGCGCAACTGAATTTGGATTTTCCCGAGGAAGAGATCTGGTGGATCCTCCGCCATGACCTCGTTGCAGCGGAGCTGCGTTTTGACGGAAACGCTCGCGCCTCTTTGGTTTACGGCGAGTATCTGCGTCACGACCTGTCATCGTTCATCGTGGTGCCAGCGGAGGTCGATTGGCGCGTTCCGGCCCCCTTCGATTTGTCAGTGGACTGGCGCCTTTTGAGCCTCGATCTAAGAGACTTCGAACCCACGGCATTAGAAGCCGTTGCGATGAGCTTCAGTGCTGACTTCTGTCGAGACGAGGCGTTTCGAACACGATGTGCCCTGGGGGTTAACGCGGCCTACGCATACGATTTCGGCAAGAAGGAACATGTCATTACGCCATTTTCGACCGGGTCGATTCGGCTCAAACACGAAACGTCGAGCGGTAGGTTTGCCATCGGCATGCAGGGTGATGCGGGTTGGAAACTGCGCACGACTGGCGCAGATAGGGAGTGGCAGCCAGGCTGGGCGGTGAGGGGAGACCTCGAATGGGTTTTCTTGGCGATCAATGACCAGCCACTTTCTTTGGCCCTCAGCGCCGGGCGTGACGCGTGGGATGACTCTTACAACGTTGGTGCCGCACTGCGCGTGTCATTTCCCACCCTTTGAATCTCGGACTTTGAGCGCGTCCTGCACATCCTTGCGCAGACAGGCGTAACAATCGGAACGATTCAAGAATCCGCATCCCCGTTTTGGCAGATCGCCGAGATATCTAAGCGCCTCAAGCGTGTCATCGCGTGCAATAATCTCGTCGGCCAGCGGCTTGAGATCCTTACAGCCGCGTGTATCTCGAATCTCAAGGCTCAGTTGCTGGTCGCGCGGTAATTTCCCAAGCAGCTCCGAATCTCGGATCACAGCCACGAGCCGTTCACGACGTTTACGGTCTTTCTCCTCCAACGCCTTGATGAAGAGCGCGTCGCGAATCTTCGAGTCGCTATGCGACTTGAGGAAAGTGGTGACCTGTTCGGCTGTCGACTCGTCCCCGGCAGCATCCAACAGAGCTTTCCGCAATCCTTGATCGCTCAGATATTCAGGGCGCAGCTCCGCAGCTCGGGCGAACGCGGTGAAGGCTCCTGCTGAGTCCTCCTGACTTTGAAGCACCGAACCCAATAGGAAATGAAAATGTGGATTGGATTGATAGTTCAATTCCGCGGATTTCAGCGCGATGATGGACTCGTCAGTCTTGCCCTGCGCCTGCAATTCCAGTGCTTTGGCGATTTCGGGCTGCATGGCAAATTCGGAGCGCTCGTCGGCCAACGACTGAAGTTTGACCGCATCGACCTTGTCCCCAACGGCTTGCCCCGCTTTGAGACCAAGGCTTACCGCAAATCCAACAGCGATGAAGGCGACGACCCCAACAAAGATCAAAATGCGAGGTGGGCGTTTGCGGGCCTCGCGAACCAGGCCGTTTGCGGCTTCAATCGCCCACTCAGCTGAATGGGCTGCCAAGTTCTCAGGCGTCGTGGCCATTGTGGCCGCGGCCGAACCGGCACTTGGCCCTGCCACGGTGGCCGAGTCGACGCTTGGGCCGACCACCCGCGCCATAAACCCTGTGTCTGAGACCCCGTCGCGAATGGCACGCAACGCGTCCGACAGTGAATCCGCTGACGGAAATCGATCGTCGGGCGATTTTGCCATGCAGCGAAACACAAGCTCGTCCAGAGCTTGAGGCACGTCGGGTGCGAACTCAATGACATGCGGCGCGGGTTCGGTGACGTGCATGGATAGAATATGAGCGATGCTGGAGCCTTCGAACGGCAATCGCCCGCTCAGCATTTCAAATAACATCACGCCAAA
>JBFFMO010000477.1:0-4340 GCA_041554035.1 Allomicrovenator sp.
AAGCGCGTTTGGTCGAAATATTTATCAGGCGTCTAGACGACCTGGATGGACCGACCAAAAAGGGCCTGATGGCCTCGCAAAAAGCGGCCCCGACACCCTATATTATCCAGACCGCCTTCGACCTGACGTCGGAGCAAAAGACCGCCATCACCACCGCCATCAACGAGACTTTTGCCGCCGCCCTGCAAGTGAAATTCGAGACGAATCCTGCAGTGATCGGAGGCGTTGAGCTGATCACGGATGGCCATAAAATCGCGTGGAGCTTTTCCGAGTATCTGGTCGATTTGCAGAAAAATATTTCGCAAATTCTGGGAGAAGAGAAACCTGGTTTTCGTTCAGGAAGCTCCAAATGACCCGTCCTGATTCTCTGAAAAGTGCTTTTGATCGGATGTTTGCTGCGGCAGGGCGAACTCGCGAAGATATTGAGCCCGAATTGAGCCCACGTGAAGTCGGTAAGATCCTCAGTGTATCGACCGGAATCGCACGCGTGAGTGGGCTGCCGGGCGTGGGTTTTGAAGAGCTTGTGCAGTTTTCGGGGGATGTGTTTGGCATCGCTTTTAATGTCGATGAAGACGAGGTCGGCGTGGTGCTGCTTGGGCAGCACTCCCATCTTCATGCTGGCGACGAAGTGGAGCGAACAGGCCGTGTGATGGATGTGCCAGTTGGAGCAGGCCTCCTGGGGCGCGTCATCGATCCTCTGGGGCGTCCGCTGGATGGTTTGGGGCCTGTTGCGTCAACGCATCGACTGCCGATCGAACGTCCAGCACCGCCGATCATGGATCGCGCCCCGGTCTCCGTGCCGCTACAGACTGGCCTTAAAGTCGTCGATGCCTTGGTTCCGATCGGGCGAGGTCAGCGAGAATTGATTCTGGGTGACCGGCAGACCGGCAAAACCGCGATCGCGATCGACACGATCATCAATCAGCGAGGCCAAAATGTGGTCTGCGTTTATTGCACCATCGGCCAGCGAGCGTCGGCCGTGGCCAAGGCCGTGGCCACGTTAAGAGAACACGACGCGATGCCCTACACGGTCGTGGTGGTGACCGAAGGCAACGACCCACCAGGCCTTGCATACGTCGCGCCCTACGCAGCAACCAGCATCGCCGAACATTTCATGGAGTCCGGCCAAGACGTGTTGATTGTTTACGATGACCTGACCCAACACGCCCGGTCGTATCGCGAACTTTCTTTGCTTCTGCGCCGTCCTCCAGGCCGAGAAGCGTTTCCAGGCGACATTTTTTTCATTCATTCGCGTCTTCTGGAACGCGCGACCCATCTGAACAAAGAGCGTGGCGGCGGCTCTTTGACGGCACTTCCAGTGATCGAGACCGAAGCCCAGAATATTTCGGACTATATTCCGACCAATTTGATCTCGATTACGGACGGCCAAATCTACTTGTCGCCGTCATTATTCGAGTTGGGAGTGTTGCCTGCCGTCGACGTGGGCATGTCCGTTTCGCGTGTGGGCGGCAAAGCCCAGCGAGCCGCCTATCGGGCTGTTACGGGCGACCTCAAGCTCGCCTACGCTCAATTTGAGGAGCTGGAGACCTTTGCTCGGTTTGGGGCGCGTCTGGATGAGAGTACGCAGAAGATCATCCAACATGGTCGGAGAATTCGCGCCTGCCTGAAACAGCCTGAGTTTTCTCCTGTGTCAGTCGGGGGACAGATCAGCGTTCTTCTGGCTTTGACGGAGGGCCTTTTTGATACGGTGCCACTTGAAAAAATGCCCGAAGCCGAGCGCGCGGTGCGTCTAGCTTCCGAGGAGATTCCGGCCAATATCAGCGCTCGTTACGCAAGCGCTTCTAAATTAAGCGCCGAAGACCGCAAGGTCGTGATCGACATCGCGACTCACGCGATCAAGGGCTTTCTTCCAAGTGAGTCTGGCGCCCTGGCAGAGAAACGCTCATGAGTGAGACCACGACCAGTCTTTTGCATAAGATTGAAAGCGCGACAGACCTGCACGCCGTGGTGCGGACGATGAAAGCCGTGGCTGCCTCGAGCGTGGGTCAGTACGAAAATGCCGTGCGGTCTTTGGACGATTATTACAACACGATCCGACTTGGTCTGGTGGCGTGTTTTCGGGACCCAGCGGTGCAAAGCGTGGAGCCCAATCGGTGGGACAAGGGCGTACGCGTTGCCGTTGTTTTTGGCTCTGATCAGGGCCTGGTTGGCCAGTTCAATGACGTGATGGTTGATTTTGTTCTGACGACCTTGGCGGATTTGCCGGGCGAAAAAGTCGTGTGGGTGGTCGGTGAACGTGTGGCATCACGACTCGAAGACACAAACCTTGTCGTTGGGGAACACTTCCCATTGCCCAATTCCATTCAGGCCATCACACCGCTGATTGGCGGCATTCTGACTGAGTTAGAGACGCGTCGTGAGCGCAATGAAATCGCCGAGATCTATCTTTTCCATAACCGCCCGATTGGCTCGATCTACACGCCCGTAAGCCAACGTTTGCTGCCGCTCGACGAGACTTGGAGCCGAGATTTCTTGTCGATTCCCTGGCCAACCAACCTTCCACCCGAAGTCATGAACGGCACCAAAGTGACGCTGCTTGCCTTGATTCGCGAGTACCTTTTTGTATCGCTTTTTAGAGCCTGCGCCGAATCACTGGCCAGCGAAAACGCGAGCCGGCTTGCGGCAATGCAGCGTGCCGAAAAAAATATCGACGGCCTGATTGAAGACATGCAGCGCTCCTACCACCGCCTGCGTAAGGGCAATATCGACGAAGAATTATTCGACCTGATTTCGGGGTTCGAATCGATCGGCGGCGGCAAGCGCTAAAAAAAAAGCCTCTCATGATGAGAGGCTTTCAATACGCCGACCGTTTATCGACTATTTCACAGTTAAATTAAGGTCGGAGCAACGAAGCTTAAATCCGTTCAGGATCCAACCTTGGTCAGTCTCCCACTGACTGTACGCCCTGATTCCGGTCACCACTTCGTTGTTGGCGCAAGAGCGGTCGAAGGCTCCGCCGCCATTGAAGTTTGGCGGTAACTGGGCCGTGTCTTCAGCGAAGTTAATCGACAGAATAGATGGATGGACACTGGTTGTGAGGGCCAATGAACTGCACTTCAATCCAATTCGATCGATGAGTGCTCCACTCTTGCCTTGAACTCCAGTGACCACCTGTTTGCCCGTGGAGTCCGAACAGTAAATGGTTTCGGTTTTGTCCATACCAGAGCAGAAAACCTGCCCAACATCTCCGGCAAATAAGCCAACGGTAGCGCCGTAAGTAGTGCCTGTATTGGATTGGCTATACCTAAAGGGATCGTTGTTGGCGTCCACACTGATTTTCGGATTTCGACAAATGGCGCGGATGGTCTTCACTCCGCCCAGAATTTGGCAGGAACCGAGTTGATCGACGCGTCGCACTTCGATGCCCACCATCACCTCATTAGCTCCGCAGTTTGAATCCATTGGGCTTGTCAGATTTGGGGGGAATGGAACGGAAGTCGTTGTAGGATTGGTGCCAATCAGCGTCGTGTCGATTCGAGCATTTGTGATCGAATAGTCCACCGGACATCCATTATCGACGACACCATCGCAATCGTTGTCGAACCCATCACAAGCCTCGGTTTGAAGCGGATTCTGGTTTACACCCGAATACGCGTGACCATTGCTCGAAACGGTTCTTGGCGCCGTAGAGTCGTTACAATCTCCGCCTTGTGTCGCGGAATACGTGTTTGTCTCAGCCGTAGTCATCGACAGAAGGCAGAAGTTTCCGAGTCCGCTATTCGGTCCATAATTATCCCCATCAACGTCGATGTATCGCGTCACGCGTCCGGTGGTAGCGTCATGAGTCTGGCCATTGCAGTTGTCATCGGCTGCAGTCTGGCAGCTTTCGGTCGCCGCGGGCGATATGGCAGGAACGGCGTCATTGCAATCGACCTTGCCCGAACCCGTGTTGATTGCGGGCGTCCATCCGAATTGAGGTGGCCCTCCACATCCCAGTTGCGTCACGGTCGGATTGGGTGAGTAGGTGTCGCCGTCGGTGTCCGCATAATAACTGACGGCATTGATCCAGTTGGTTTGAGGGTCATTGGCGAGGCAATTATCATCCGCAGGTGTGGAGCAATCTTCCGTCCGACCTGGGTAGATGCTTGGATCTGCATCGTTACAATCATTGGATTGCAACGACCATCCGCCGTTTGAGCAATTGGTTGGCGCAAACGTAGGTTTCTGACACTGCGCGGTGCCACTGCCAGCGCCGAAGCCATCTTTGTCGCAATCGGCATACCAGAGTGGCGCTGCAGCCGGAGCCACGCCGCCTGTGAGGTCGACTTGACCGTCACAATTATCGTCGAAGCCGTTGCATGTCTCGATTTCGGCAGGGG
>JBFFMO010000478.1:0-4339 GCA_041554035.1 Allomicrovenator sp.
ACCAATGTTTGTGTAGTTACGAACAGTACCTATGTGAGTTGTGCCAACTGGGTATTTTTCAGCAATGTTAGTCCAAGGATCTGGATGTATGTGTTTAATCCCTAATGACATTTTTCTGTCTTTCGGCTCCCCTGCGAAATCTGGTCACGATCCAGGAGGTCGAAGGCCCACTTACGATCGAACGTCTAAATCAAAATCGGGTGGTCAGCATTGACGCCCAACTTACCGGCGAAGTTGATCTGGGTACGGTCGTCGAGCAAGTGCGTGAAGAAGTGCGCACGGTCAAACACTCCTCCAATTTTGCCGTGATCGTGACCGGTGAATCCGAAGAACAAAAGAAGACCTTCGAGAGCATGCTGATTGGTATTTTGCTGGCGATTGCGCTGGTTTACATGGTGATGGCGGCTCAATTCGAGAGTTTCCATCAACCCTTGATGATCATGTTCTCGGTGCCTTTTGCCGCGATCGGCGTGGTTGTTACGCTCGCCGCGACCGGAACAACCTTTAATATTCAGTCGTTTATGGGATGTGTGGTGCTGACAGGGATCGTCGTCAATAACGCGATCGTTCTGGTGGACTACATCAACTTGATGCGCGCTCAAGGGATGCCTCTGTCCGAAGCCGTCGCACACAGTGCACGAAAGCGCCTGCGTCCGATCCTGATGACCACGGCGACCACGATGCTGGCCCTGATTCCAGTCGCGATAGGCTATGCCGAAGGCGGCGAAGCCCAGGCCCCACTTGCACGAGTGGTCGTGGGAGGGTTGTTGACCTCGACGTTGATATCGTTGGTCATTATCCCCGTGCTTTATTTGAAAGTGGAAGGCTGGATTGAGCGCAGAAACGCTCGGTTAGAAGCATAAGTGACTGTGGTCGATTACACACAACATAGCCGAGCCGTCCACGAATTGATCGGCGACGGCTCGTCTTTCAGATGCGATGTGGTCTCAACAGGGTCTTAGAGCTTAAAGCCGAGCTCGATCATCCGTTCGCGAAGATCATCGATCTTGTTCGAATCGACAGAAAACGCCGTCGGTCCAAGTCGTTCCGAGACAAATCCATTAAACTCTTCGACGTCGTCAAAGAGGTCAGCGGTGAACTCATCCTGCAACTGAATCACAGTCATATGCGTGTGGATCGTGGCCGTAGGGGCTGATTCCAGCATGCTCTGCAGTAGAATTCGTTGCGAGGCTGGAAGCCCTTCTTTTGAACGAGGCTCCAAGAATGCCACAGCCTTCAGAAGCGTGTCTTGTGGCCATCGCATCTTGAGAAGCGCCACATCAAGTGCGAATTGTCGCAATCTGGGTGGTGCGTCTTCGACTTCGTGGGCGATCCGAGACAGCTCCCACATCGTGATGACATCGGCCTGAAGAGGATCGACGGTTGCCAGCAGGGGCCCAACAAAATCGAGGACGCCGTTTGGCTCGTCGATATTGATGACCGACCCGCGAGCGCGCGTGAGCAACTTATCGAGCAGAACCTCATCGTTCTCGCTCAAATAAGCGGTCGAAGGCCCCAGTCGTACAACATTGCACTTCGTGTCGTGTTTGACCTGTCCAAGCCACATATCCAACGCATCAGGGTCGTGGTGGCGCACAAGGTAACCGCTGTGGTGAACCACAAGGCGTTTATGAATGCGTTCCCAGTCATGAAGCTGAAAAGTGACCGACTCGGGGACTTCCACAGCTGCGTTATCACGCAGAAACTTGATGATCGCAGCGGCGTTTTCGCCCATCGAATAACCGCGCTGCACCGACTCAGGCGTCAACTTGAAGACCGCGACACGGTCCGAAAGTTTCACGCGTTCGGTGACACGGTAGATGCGGTGGAGCAACGTCACGTCGGTTGCATCCAAGAAGATCATCAGCTCGAAATTCGGCTGAATCACCATGGATTTATCCACGGGGGTCGGTGTGTCCTTGACGTTGAGGCCGAGCATTTCTCGACCACGTTTTGAGAACCGAATTACGGGTCCCTCGTCAGCGTGCCCACGTTCGACCGCACCGATCCAATAGAGGCCGCGACGCAAAAATGCGCCGACCCATACCGGGACTTCGGTTTGAGCTTTGTCGAGAGCTTTTTGCAGGAATGGAGGGTCCATCAACGCGCAGAGTGATTCCACGGCGTCTTCGAGTTTCCAGCTGGTGAAGCGCGAGCGACGCAAAATCGAAAACACGTATCCACGAGCGCCGATCAGCGTTTCGCCACGTGCTGCCGTCAACGACGAGCCAAGATCTTCGACCTTTTCTGCCGCAAATGAATCGGCTTCATTCCATTGACGCAGGCCTTTAAACGCTTCACCCAGCATGCGATTTCGCTTCGAAATCGGCGATGCGAAATAAGCGTCCATGCCAGCCGAAGCGCCCTCGAGTTGTTCGCCGTCGTTGGTGAGCATGCCAAGCTGACAACCCATCGCAAAGAGGAACACCATGTAGTCGAGGATTTCGATCTTATTGACGTCAACTTCGGGTCCCGCTTCGTTGAACGTGCCCGGAAACACGATCTCGCGAGCGAGTTTGGCCAATCCACGTCGATGCGGGGCGCCGTCGCGATTGAGCTTCAACGGCCCATGCAATAACTTCGTCGACACGTGCAAGAGGTTCATCTCAAGCGTATCGGTGCTCGACGACGTGATCTGCTCAACGCCGTCGATGTCAGCCGTTTCTTCGGCGAGCACAACCTTGGAGAGCTCTTTGAAAGTCTCCACGATATGCAGCCCGATTGCCAAATCGCGCTGAAGAACCGTACCCGTCTCGACCAATCGCGGCACATCAAGCTCAAGCTCGCCGGGATTGGGAAGGACGATGAACAGGCCTTCATTGATCAATTTGCACAGGGTTGGCGAGGTGTCGCCAAATCCATCAAGCAGCATGTCTCGTCGGAGATTTTCTCCGCGAGCAAGGCCGTCTTGAGCCACCAAATACAACATGGCATGACGTGCGATGCCGGTCAGAGAGTCGTATTTTTTTGCGAATTCTTCGCCGAAAAACCGCTCCGTGATCATGTCCAGATCGGACTCGGTGCTTTGAACTGCGGCAGCCAGGACGCGCCGCGCGGCTGGATCGTAGTCAACGTCGATGAGTTTCCGGAAAGCCTCAGGCGTTAATCCGCCTTCGCGTTTGGGTTCACGTATCATCTTCGTCCTCCACTAGCTCTACACCCAGAGGACCGCCGACGACCTGGGGATAGACCCCACGAGCCTTCAGCTCGGCAACGATCTGTAGGACCGCACCGGTAGGAATGACAACCGCTCTATCCGAAAAGAACTGATGTTCCACTTCCGAAAGGTTGGCCTGCACGAGTGTTTCCTGAAGCACGGCTGCGTTGTCGCAGACGATAAGGGAAACCCCTTGATGTAAGACAGGGCCACGATTTTGCACTGAACTCTCTTGTTGATTTGGAAAGCGCGACGAGTCTAACGAGTAGCCCACACGCGGTCAATCCGGCCCTTATAGCATTTTTTGCGCGCATTGTTGCACACAAACTCGTTACAGAAGACGTGCGTAGACGTCCAAAGTCTGTTTCGCGGCTTTCTTCCAAGTGAAGGTACCCGCGTGTTTTCTTCCAATATCCGATAATGACGCGTGTAAGGCGTCGTCGTTCATCACTTTAGATATCGCTTCAGCCATGGCGTGTTCATCAAGGGGATCGACCTTGATTGCTGCGTTTCCAGCCACAGTGGCCATCGGTTCCCGATCGGAGACAACACAAGGGATCCCGGCCGCCATCGCCTCAAGCGTGGGCAAGCCAAACCCTTCAACCAACGAAGGAAAAACAAATAGCGATGCGTGTGAGACCACCCGTCGTAAGTCCGTGTCGTCAAGGAAGCCCGGCATCACCAGATCTTCGGTCGGTATATTCAAAGACTCGGCCAGAGTGCCCAGCGCGGAACAATTTCCGATCAGGCAAAGTCGCGTGCCTGGTATTTCCTTGCGGACTTGATTCCAAGCTCTAATGAGACGCCCAAGGTTCTTGTAGGGTTTCGAATTTCCGACAGCCACGATGTAGCGACGTCCATCGGCCTGAAGAAAGTCCACGATCTCATCGGCAGGCGGAGCCGGCAGCGAAAAGGCCGGGTCGACCCCGTGCATCACCACCGTGATTTTATCGCGGTTAATCCACTCGAGCGCGCGCTCGGCTGTCGGCTCTGAAACCGAGATCACGTGGTCAGCGCGTCGAAGTGCGTCTGGGATCGCGACCTTTGCGAACGCCTCGATGCTGCGGGCTTTTAGCCAGGTCGGCTGCGATGCATCGGCATGATCAATCCATACCAAATCATGCAGGGTGACCACGGTTTTCAGGATCGTTGGCAGCTTGCGAGGCAGGATATGAAAAAGGT
>JBFFMO010000479.1:0-4337 GCA_041554035.1 Allomicrovenator sp.
GGGAGACATCAACAGGGACCGGAAGACATCAACAGGACCGGAAGACATCACCGGTAGACATCAACAGGACCGGAAGACATCACCGGAACAGGACCGAAGACATCACCGGGACATCAACAGGACCGGAAGACATCACCGGAACAGGACCGAAGACATCAACAGGACCGGAAGACATCAACACGACCGGGAGACATCAACAGGACCGGAAGACATCAACATGACTCCGGCGACATCAAGACTCGATGATGCCAGCCTGACGAAATATCTTCTGAATTTGAGCAATGATTCGACTGTGGGCACGCGAAACCCACGACTTGGTGTGCTCAAAATGGCGCCCGACTTCCTCGGTCGTCTGATTCAGATAATAGAGCCTGTAGAGAACCTCGCGATCCACATCGCTTAATTGCTCAACGGCCGCTTTCAAGTGAACCACCATTTCAGACTGGATCAGCCGGCTCTCCTGAGTGGCTGGCGAAAACACGTATTGAAAATTGGTCGAGAGGCCCGACACAATGATCACGTTGGTGATGTGATCCGCCAACATCTTCGTCGCGGAGGCGGCCGTGACCGCTCGAGGCGTGACCCCTTGGTAGCTGAGCTCCTGCTCGTTTGCCACGTGATCGGCATGATTGGCTGCGGCTCTCATACGCTCCTGATAACGCCTTGAGGTGGCGCTACCTTTTCGACATGAATCGATGATCGCCCCACGAATTCTCCAATAGGCGAATGTAGAAAACTCGGCCCGGGTTGTGGGCTCGAAACGCGACCGCGCTTGAACCAAACCGAGAAACCCAGCGGCCAACATATCTTCTTTGTCGCCTGACAAACGCAGTTCTCTACGAACATCTCCGACCACGGACTGAACAAACGGTGTACAGCGCGCAACGAACACGTCATCGCTAAGACCAAGGACTTCCTCATCGGAAATCCGCAATAATGGTCGCTCTGTGCGAGGCATTGCTTCCCCCCCGACAAGTGGACTTAAGTACTCAAGAATCTACTAATTACATGTAGCCTAGCGGCCCAAAACTTTGGTGGCAACTCAAACCTAAGGTTCAAGAAACCGTTTTAGGCGTTCGATAATCATGTCCGAGGCAATGGCATTGGAGCCTCCCTCAGGAACAATAAGGTCTGCCCAGCGTTTCGAGGGCTCGACGAATTCCAAATGCATCGGTCGGACTGTTTCGTAATATTGTTGGCGTATCGATTCAAAATCTCGCCCCCGATCACGCATGTCACGACGGATCCTCCGCAGGATCCGGATATCAGCATCCGTATCTACGTAGATCTTAATATCGAACATCTCGCGCAGATTCTTGAGGGCAAAGACCAAGATCCCCTCGACCACAATCACCGGAACCGGTTGAATGGAGATCGTTTCTTCTTGTCGCTGGTGTCGCGAAAAATCGTATTGAGGGGCCTCAATCGATTTGCCCGCCTTGAGGCTCCGCAAATGCTCGACCAAATAATCACTGTCGAGACTGTCGGGATGGTCAAAATTGATCCCTGATCGCTCTTCCGCCTCGATATCCCGCAAATCACGATAATACCAATCGTGCTGAATCAGACAGCTACGCTCACCCACACCTTGTTGAATGGTCTCGGCCAGCGTGGTTTTCCCAGACCCGGTGCCGCCTGCGACTCCAACGATGATCGGTGGTTGAGCTCTCATTGATTTTCCGTAGTTTGCATCATGCGGGGATCTACTTTGTCACTCGCGTGTCGCTGCAGCGCGAATCTCGTCGGCTTCTACAACGGAGTGTTCGAATCCCGCCAGTGAAAGGTTCACAAGTTGTGGGTTGTTCACAAAACGGCGGAACTTTCTTGCGTCCACTGACTAGGTTCCTCGTCTTTATAAGTGAACCCCATGAAGTGGAGACACAAAATGAGCTTAGAAAAGACTGAAATTAAGAAGGCTGTTCGGGAACAATATGGCGCGGTCGCCCGAGGCGAGGCCCAAAGCTGCTGTGCGCCGACCTGTTGCACACCCACGGAATTCAATCCTCAGGATTCAATTCAGATCGGTTATACCAAAGAGGCGCTCGAGTCCTTGCCTAGCGGCGCAGACCTTGGTCTGGGCTGTGGCAACCCATCTGCATTCGCTACCTTGAAAGCCGGCGAAACCGTGCTGGACCTAGGCAGCGGCGGGGGCATCGATGCGTTCGTAGCGGCGCGAGCTGTCGGTCCAACAGGCCAGGTCATCGGCGTGGACATGACTTCTGATATGATCGAGCGTGCTCGGTCAAACGCGTCCAAAGCCGGGCTGGGCAACGTCGAATTCAGGCTCGGCGAAATTGAAAACCTCCCCGTGGCGGACAATTCAGTGGATTGCATCATGTCCAACTGCGTCGTTAACCTCTCACCGGACAAACCAAGAGTATTCGCCGAAGCCTATCGTGTGCTGAAGCCTGGCGGCCGACTCGCCATCTCCGATGTTCTGGCGGAAAAGGACCTGCCACCCGAACTGATCGAGAGCATCGCCGCGTACGTGGGATGCGTGGCGGGTGCCGCATCGATCGATCAAACGGTCCAAATGCTGAACAATGCAGGTTTTTCGAGCGTGGAAGTCACAAGAGAGGAAGCCAGCAAGGCTTTTATCAAAGACTGGATTCCCGGGGCCGGCTTGGACGAATATGTCGTTTCTGCAAAAATCCAAGCGGTGAAGTGAGGAGTGCATGAAAAGCTCGGCGTTAATCACAGATTTTGAGACCGGGCTGCGGGCTTTTGTCCGCGCCCGGATCGCCAATCCAGCAGACGCCGAGGATGTCCTGCAAGACATCCTGCTTAAATTGCACTTGGGCGCCGACACCGTTCAAGACGACGAACGTGTTGCGGGTTGGGTATTTCGAGTCGCCCGCAACACGGTGACCGACCACTACCGCAAAGGCGGAACGGACGTCACAAGGACTCCTGACCGTGAGATTCCAGCCGAAATCGAACCGCTCTTCGACGTCTCGGCAGAATCAGAACTGGCCAACTGTGTGCGACCGTTTTTGGCGGACCTTGATGATCGCTACCGAGACGCGGTCACCATGGTGGATCTCCAAGGAATGACGCACTCGCAGGCCGCGGCGGAGGCTGGTGTTTCGCTGTCTGGAATGAAGTCTCGAGTCCAGCGCGGACGAGCTCAGCTACGCGGGTCGATCGAAGAGTGTTGTTTTGTGGAAAAGGATGCTCGTGGGACCGTCGTCGGATACGAGCCCAAGGGTTCATGCTCGTGATCGGCTCATTTCGTGGTTGCGGCCAGTCGGATCTCGTCGGCTTCCACAATTTCGTGCGCGAACCCTGCCAGCGCTAGTGTCACCAAGCCGTGAGCAAGCTCGGTGTTGTCCATTGACGCGTACTTGGCTTGGGTGTGTTTGAAACCGACTTTGCCCAGCAACGCTAACGCTCCGTCTGAAACCACAGCTCCTACTCGCTCCATGGGACGTGGAACATCGCGCCCATCGCCGGAGATAAACGAGGGCCGTGCGATCAAAAACTTCAGATCACTTTGAGTGAGCTTGGACTCCACTTTCCAGCGAGCCTGGATATAGCTTGAGGCGGAATCAGGTCCGACTCCAAGAGACGACAAATAGACGAACGACGGCTTGGGCTGGCACCTTTCGCAGGCATCAATCAAAAGCGCCGTCAGTCCGTAATCGACCACTTCGTAGGTCTCCCGGTCTTTATCAGAGGCTGTTTTTGCGCGAGCGCGGGTGGTGCCGATCAAGCCAAAAACCAAATCCGGCGGACGCTGCGCAAATTCTTGTTGGATGCCTTCCGCGGTCCATGGGGCAAAGCTGACCAAAGCTCCCATCTGCGGAAATTTCACTTCCCAGGTCTGGCGAGATGCAGAATCAGGACGAATATGTGCGATCGTCTCCACCCCGGCCTCAACCAATAATCGAACGACCTCGCGCCCGGTGTAGCCGGTCGCGCCAGCAACAAATGCTCTCATCATACCCTCCTAGAATTTGAGATCTTCGGCTCGAATCATTTCGCCCTCTTGAACATAGGCAAGGGTGCGCTCGATCACATTCCGGAGTTCGCGGACGTTGCCCGGCCATGAATGCTCGACCAGAAGGCGGCCCGCCTCCCCCGTAAGTCCCGGCGAGTCCTCAGCCAGGTTTTTCAAAAAGTGTTGAGCCAACACGAGGATATCCTCGCGACGCTCTCGCAACGGTCGAATCAGAATCGGGACGACCGCAAGTCGGTAGTAGAGATCTTCTCGGAAAGTGCCATCGGCAACCATGGCCTCAAGGTTGCGGTGGGTCGCGGCGATCACCCTGACATCGACCTTGAGCGGACGAGTTTCACCGAGTGGAAAAACCTCACCGTTTTCGAGGAAACGCAAC
>JBFFMO010000480.1:0-4331 GCA_041554035.1 Allomicrovenator sp.
ATCAAGACGGGCGCGTGGTTTGTCAGCACGCGGGGCGCTATCCCGATGCCCCAAAGGCGACCAGCTTTGACGGCGTGTTTACCGATTTGGCGGCCGAACGGGGGATTTGTGCCAAACGGCCGGATGCGACGTGGGTTTGCGAAGACAAGGTGGAGGGGTTTGATTGGAAAATGGCCCAGATCAGCGTGCTGCCAAACATGAATACCGACCGGGTCGCAGGATTGACGCCAGAAGGCAGGTTTGTGGGGCTAAATGTGCCGGCGGAGTTGCGGCACGGTTTTGTGAAGGCCTACGGGAGCGACAGTGTTTGTGCGGTGCGCGCGGACCATTCGGTCTTTTGTGAATGGCCAAATTACGACGACGACGCGTTACGTGATGTCTCCGAAATTTCAGCGTCTGAGAGTGTGCTCATCACCGACCGAGGTCGGTTTGCAATCTGGCTAGATCCGCAGGGGGTTACCCAGGTCTATGGCAGCATCGACCCGCGCAACCTCGAGGTGACAGGCTACGCCGAGGTCCAACACGGCCGAGATTTTGGATGTGGGTTGCGTGAAAACGGCGATATCAAGTGCTGGTTGACCACCAAATGGAACAAAAACCGCGCCAGACCACCGGTGAAAAATTTCAAATCCATCGCGCTTGGCCAAGTATTTGGGTGCGGCATCACGCCTGAAGACGAGGTCAAATGTTGGGGCAACGATTATTTTGGGATCGTGACAAATCAGCCCGAAGGAGAATTTAAAGAAGTTCGTTCCACACGCTTAAACGCGTGCGCGACCCGAGAAGATGGCCAAGTTTTTTGCTGGGGCCAGGCCTTCCCGCGGCTCTTTAAATTCCCTTTTAAAACCGAAAAATGGGTGGTGCTTGGCGAGGGTGTTTGTGGCGTCGATGCAGCGCAAGACGTGCAGTGTTATGGGCTTGGTTTTGCGTGGAGCCGCCCGGATTACGAGTTTATCGTGCAAAAAAAGAGTGTGGAGTAAACGCCCATTTAAACGATGAATAAAGTGTACACGCCGCCGACAAAAAGCGCGGCAAATCCGCCGAGTTCAGCGATGACCAAAAGCACCATAAATCCGTGAATCAATGCACCAGGCAGGCTTCTGGAGCCAAGGCGATAGGGCGGGTGGAGCTGGTTATCGGTGTCTTTTAAATAGCCATGAATAAGGTAGGTGCCGATCGCCGCTGCAAAAAAGGCTTGAGGTGCGATCGAAAAAAGCAGCGTAAGCGCGTCGGGGTAGGGCGAAAGCTCCACAAATTTCAGAATCACGAGGCTTGCAAACGAGTACATCAGGGACGCGCGATGGGCGATATCCACATAAGTCGGCGCAACTGAGTCTTCAGAGCGCGCAATCGCCCCGTACTTCCAGACGCCTGTGAGCAAGCCAACCAGAAAAAAAAGGCCCGAGAAAATAATCGTGATTTTTGATGCGAGTTCCATCTTCATTTCATAACGCAAAGCTTTACTCGGCGCGATGGTCCGATTGCCTCGATACGAAGCGAGTTCCATTTCTCGTTCGTGGGCAACGACAATGAGCTATGGCGTCACGTGGGATTTTTCCCTACACTGACGTGACCGCTTGCTTATGGAGTACGAATGGCCCGCATGCTCATCCTACTCGCCTTGCTCTTACCCGCTTGCAGCGATGGTATTATCACCATCGAGTCCGACGGTTCTGAGTCTTCCTCCATGGATGGAAACACGTTCACAGTCGAAGAATGTGTGGGTGTGGGCGCATGGTGTGCTGATTCGTGCGTAAGTCTAGACAGCAACGAAATGCATTGCGGGGCTTGCGGCGCGGTCTGTGATGGCGCCTGCGTTGCCGGCACGTGTCAGCCCGTGATCGACGACTCAAATCCTGACCCTGATCCGATTCCGGACCCTGAGCCCGAGCCCGAGCCCGAGCCCATGTGCCAGGTCGGTGAGATGTGCCTCGGTGTTTGTGTCGACACCTCAAATAGTGGCGCAAATTGTGGGATATGTGGAAACGCCTGTGCAGGCGGTCAAGCTTGCATCGCGGGCTCGTGCATGGTCGTCACCGAAGTGCAGGGCGTCTTGGCCGAGACCAATGCGGCCCGCGCTGCCGGTCAGGATTGCGGGGTCTATGGGCAATATGCCGCGACAAACCCCTTGTCGCTGGACGATAATCTGAACCTCGCGGCTCAAGCCCATGCGGGTGATATGTCGACCAATAACTTCTTCAGCCACACGGGTTCTGACGGAAGCAATTTTTCGCAACGGATCGGCCGCACAGCCTTTGCCGGCACGCCTATCGGCGAGAATATCGCGGCGGGTCAGAGGTCGGCGGCTGATGTGGTTGCAGGTTGGGTTGAATCGGATGGGCACTGCCGAAACCTGATGAATCCGCAGGCCACGAAAATCGGTATCGGGTACACCACTGGCGGTCCTTACGGCACGTTGTGGGTTCAGGTCTTCGCGCGTTAGACGCTTCGATTGATTCAGGCGCCAAGCCATAAGGTGACATGACTCGAGCCCTCCTCTTCATACTTTTGTGCGCCGGATGTTCTGATTCTGCCGGACCGGATTTGCTCGCTAATCTTGAAGGCGACATGGGCACGAACATGCCCAGCGACGGCGGCATGATGTCCGTTGACCTCGGGATGCCGGTTGACCTTGGGATGCCGGTCGACATCGGCCAAAGTGAAGATGCGGCAGATGTGGCAGATACGGGTGTTTGTGAGTGCAGCCCAGCAGAGGTGCAGACCCTTGTGTGTGGGGCCTGCGAGAGCGGAACCCAGGTTCGAACCTGCGAAGCCGACTGCACGTGGGGTTTGGCTTCGGCGTGTGCCGGCGCCGATTTCGGGTTTCCAGTGAACGCGAGTACCGGCGCGTTTGTGTGCCCACCCTACAACCAACCAGCGGTCTTCTTCGCTCCCCATCCGGACGACGAGACGATCGGCTACGCTGCGAATATTGCCGAGCACGTCCAGACCGGGCGCGATGTCTTCATCGAACTGATGACGCATGGCCGCGCGACAGGCATCCGCACGACACTTGGGAACGGCGGAACCGACCCGTGGCATCCGGGCACCCACGCCTACACTTTGACGCCCGACGACATCGGCAACGCCCGCATCGCCGAGTTCACGCAGGCCGCGATTGCGCTTGGGGTCACGGGCATCAAGATCTCCGATTTCGGCGACGGCAACCTGACCCAGGCCGAAGTCACCCAACGGATTTCGTGGTGGATTGCGCATAATCCTGGTGGAATGAGTCTCAAGGGCACCGCTGGAGACCCAGACCCAACCACGGTCGGCGGTGCACCGCATCGTGACCACAAAGCGGTGTGGGACGCGCTGTTGGCTTCGGGGTTTGGCGATTTGCGGGGTTGGCTCGTCTACCACTACAGCACCGGCTCCGGGACGTTCGCGCGCCAGAACACGTTCCTCGGCCAGCCTCCTTGCGATACCAAACGCGCTGCGCTGGCCGCGTATAAAGTATGGGACCCGCCCAATAACCGATTCGCGATTGGGTACCACAGCGTGCCTGGGCTCATCGACACGGCATCGGCATCGTGTGTGGAGTACACCGTCGTCCCCTGAGGTCACGTTGCTGATGTGTCGGGTCGCAAGTCGCAGTCTGAAACACACTGCTCACTGCTGACTGCTCACCGCTGACCGTTAAGGCAGCGCGACTGCGCGAGGGGTGAGGAAGCGCATGGAGCCATCTCCCATCTGCCCCTGACCGTTGTCGCCCCAGCAGAGTACCTGGCCGCCCGAACGTCGTCCGCAGGTGAAAACGTCACCCACTGAAACTTCGACCCAGTCGGTGAAAGTAGTTGCAACCGCGACCGGCGTGGCCGAGTCGCTGACCGTTCCGTCACCGATTCCGCCAAATGGGTTTGCGCCCCAGCAATATGGGATGCCGTTCGCGATACCGCAGGTGTTGTCGCGCCCGACGGCGACCTGGGTCCAAGGAGCCTGAGCCGCGCCAACCCCGATGAAGTTCGTGCTTGGGTTCTGTGTGCCATCGCCGAGCTCACCGAAGGTGTTGTCACCGGTACAAAGCAGGTTGCCAGCGGTGTCGATGGCGCAGGTGTGCTCTCGGCCGGCGGCGACGCTGGTGAAGCTCGTGCCCATGATGGTGGGCATCGCTGGGATAAAGATAGAGGGGTTGGTCGACCCGTCTCCGAGCTGTCCGAAGAAGTTGTCACCCCAGCAGTAAAGGTCGCCGGCCTGGATTCCGCAGACGTGTGTGTGCGCCGCAGAAACGGTGCTCCATAACGTGCCAGTAAACGCGCCCGATTCCTGAGGTGTGCCGTACGAAATCGGTTCGCCCAGACCGAGCTGGCCCTCGTCTCCTCGGCCCCAGC
>JBFFMO010000481.1:0-4328 GCA_041554035.1 Allomicrovenator sp.
AATCGCGACGAACGTCGCCGGTGCCGAAAAGAGCGGTCTCAGAACGAGCGGCTCTTCGGACGCTGATGGAAAGGGCTCAACCGTTGGTATCGGTGACCTGAAGGGCCTTAAAGGCGCGGAAGCTGCCAATAAGGGCGTCAACACCGGCTCTAAGGGTGAAGCGAAGGTCAAAGTCCGGGTGAACATGAAGACTCCCGAGAAGATCGTGGGAGCTGGCAAACTTGACGCCTCGTCGGTATCCGACGTGATCCGTCGACGTCAGTCGGCAATTCAGAAATGTTACGAGCGAGAAATCAAGAAGAACCCGAGCGCGTCAGGTAAAGTCATCATCGGCTTCACCATTGGTACGGCTGGTCGTGTGACGAATGCGAAAGCCGTAACAGATTCGGTCGGGGGAGGTGTCGGCCAATGTGTCGCCACAACCATCCAAGGTTTCCGTTTCCCAAGACCCGCCGGTGGCGAAGTCACGGTTAATAAGACCTTCATCTTCGAAGTGGCTCAGTAGAAACGAAAGCTTGATTCGTTCGGGTAGCCGGTCTACCCTCAGACGGTTAAGTGGGAGCGCAGATGCACAAGAACATGAAAAAAGCCGTGGTGATGACTTTGGCACTTACGGGTGCGGCCTTCGGCGGTCTCGCGTTCGCCGAGCAGGGCAACGAGGCCAGAAGCGCCACGATCTCGTCCGAGATCGAAATTCTTGAGAAAGAAGTCGCTAACCTTTCACCGGACGAAAAGGTGGAACGGGCAGTCGAAAAACTCGATGGAATGAAGATTGTTCTGACTTCAACTTCTGAACTTCTTGAGAAAGTACGTAAGGAAGAGCGGGACATCTTGAAGTTGAATTGCATCAACGAGAAGTCGGCGGCCATCAAGGGATTCGTGAAAGTCTCTGAGCAGAGTTTTGATAACCTCAAAGCAGCTGTGGCCAAAAAAGACCGTCAGTCGCAAAACCACCACTACACTCTGATTGCGATTTCAGGGCAGAAAGTAAGCGGCCTCGGCGATGAAGCACATGTTTGTGCCGGCGAGGTTCTTCAATATTCGGATGGGACCGTCACCGAGGTGGTGGTGGATTCCGATATCGCCGATTTCGATTATCTGGTTGTTGACCACGATGACTTCGATTTCGAGTATGCTGAGGAGCGGCTTCCCGAGCTGACTTTGTTCCAGTAATTAAAGTGACTTCACTTTTCGGGGCTTTTTGTTAGATAGGCTGGGAACGAGTTTTTTTTTTGTTTTGTTGAGTACCTCAGGACCGTAATGTTTTCTGCTGGCCATAAAAGACTCCTCGTCGGTGTGCTGCTCGGGGTGTTTACCTCAAGTACTGCATGGGCCGAGCCTGGAGACGGATTGCGCGCCGGTAACCTGAAAGTTACTCCTGGGTTGACGCTCTCTACGCTTTACGACACCAACGTATTTTTTGAATCCGCCAAAGAGACGGAATCACTCTCAGGCGCGCCGTCGATTCGAGTCGAGCCGTTTCTTAAGATGGAGACGACTGGCGAGCGAATGACTCAAGTCACGCTCGACGCGAAGATGGGTTGGCAGCAATACCTCAGCTCGAAAACGACGCTTTCAGAGCAAAGCGGTTTGAGCGCAAATCTCGCAGGTGAAGTCGGGATCAACCGTCATGGGGCCTTTAGCGTGACGTTCAAGGAACGTTTCACACGCACCAACGAAGCGCCAAACTCGCCCACGGCGTTTCCCTTCAACCGGGACATCAATTCTCTGGGCGTGACCTTTGGTTTGCATCCCGGTGATCAGGTCTTTCAGCATTACTTGACCTACGACTTCGTGCTCTATCATCACGAGAACGCCGAACTCTCGAATTTGGATCGCACGATTCACCACGCGACGTTGGCGAATAACTGGCGATTCTTGCCGCGGACCGCATTGGTACTCGCAGCAGATATCCAATTGATTCAATACGACACGACGGTCACGTCGGGGAGTCTCTCAACCACAAACTCGATGCCCTTGAGGCTGACAGCTGGACTTAGCGGTTCGATCACAAACCGCATTGCGCTTTCGTTGACCGGCGGTTGGGGTTGGGGTTTCTACGATGCCGGTCCTACCGCGTCGAATGCTCTCGTCGATGGAAAGGTTTCGTGGCGGTTCGGCTCACTGTCCGCCGCAAATACCCTGTTTTTGGGCTATGCGCAGGGATTTGGCGATGCCTCGATCTCGAACTACTACACGTTCTACAAACCCTACGCTGGATACACGCAGAGCTTCACGGACCGCATGAGCTTTAAGCTCGACGGTTCCCTGCAATTCCGGAACTACCCGGGTTCGTCGTTCAACGATTCCTTGCTCCAGATCTCGGCGGGCACAGGATTTAAGATCACGAAATGGTGGTCACTCGATGCCGGTTATACCTTTGCATCGAATTTTACGGACGATACGGTGCAGATCACGACAGTGGGCGACGAAGCGTTGCGTGCATATATGCGACACCTCGTATCACTCTCGACCACCATTCATTACTGATGATTCGTTTCCTTTTCATTCTGTTCTTCCTGGCCTCCTGTGGTTCAGGTGACGTGGATCCCGCGTACGAAGCGCTCGTTGAGCAGCAGAGTCAGGCTCCGCCCACTGGCGAGCTTGGAGTGGGCGATCGCTTTGAATTGGCCGTTCATGGGCAACCCGATCTTTCAGGGATGTTCACAGTATCTGACGACGGAACGATCAATTTTCCGTATGTGGGTCGGGTGAAGGCCGATGGGGAAACCTGCGCTTCGCTTGAGCGAGTCCTGACTGAGGGACTCGCGGACGGCTACCTTCAGAATCCTTCGGTTCGTTGTTCGATCACCGAATACAATTCAAAACGCATCTATATTTTCGGCGAAGTGAACAGTCCTGGTTCGTTCCCCTACAAGTCGAATATTACGATTATCGAGGGGATCGCCCTCGCCGGTGGTTTTTCGGATAATGCGAATTCCAACGGCACGAAATTGTCTCGTGTGGTGAACTCCGCAGAGATTCAAGTGCGCGTGCCGATGCAGGATATCGTGGAAGGAAAGAGCAAGAACATCAAGTTGTTGCCAGGCGATATTCTCTACGTTCCTGAGCTGCCGTACTAGTACGTTTCGGCGTCAGGATGATTCACACAATTTGAGGGGTTGTTGTTGCACGGGTGACCACTTGTTATAGTGGAGTCGCCACGCTGGAGCGCCGATGCCAACGATTCTTCTCACGCTTTTTTCTGCGCTCACTTGGAGTTGGGCTGAAGTCGCCCTTGGCGGTCTGGTGTTTGCGTTGTGTGTGTTTGTTTCGACCGTGGTGACGCGCTGGTGGCTTTCTCGCCGCGAGGACCGTTCAAACGGAACTGGGGTTGTCCCCTTCCTACCGCCACGCATGGCCTCAGAGCGTAGAATCGAAAAGACCGCACCGTTGGCCGCAATTACCGAAACCCAAGCCGCCACGGATTCCGTGCGTCGCACCATCGCGGATGTGCTCGTTGCTGGCGGGCGGGGCAGGGAACGTGAGTGTCCAAAATGTCAGCGAACCTTCCCCGAATCGGTCGTTATTTGTCCCCATGATTCAAGCCGACTTTCGGTTCGAGGCGACGCAAGACATCGCGTGAAAGTCCTTGATGGAGTGCGTAAGCCGACTTGTTCGAGTTGCGGTCGTCGATACGAGTACGGCGCCAAGTATTGCCGATTCGACGGCCAGCGCCTGTCTACCAACGCCGTGGAACGCCTTGCGGTCGTTTGGGTTTGCAGGACGTGCGGCGAAGAAGCGTTGGAAGAAGGGCACGTCTGTGCGGATGGGTGTGAGGTCCATAAACTCGATCCGTCGGACGCGCGTGTTATTTTTCCCATGATTCCCATGATGGTCTGTGATTCATGCCATCACGTGGCCTCGCCAGATGTCACGCACTGCCCCGAAGACGGCGACCTTCTGACTCCCATGCTCAACGTCCGTTCGGACGCCCTGGCGCCCCTTGGAGTGGGTCCTCGACGCAAGATGTGTGCTTCGTGTGGGCGGCGGTTCTCGGGTGCGGCCCGTTTCTGTGCCTACGACGGTGCGCGTCTGTCGACACTCAACTGAGTTCGTGGATCCTGCTTTGGTGAACCACCAAGAGTTCGTGCTCCAACGATCCAATGGCCAACAAGACCGGGATATCGACCTCGTGCAGCCCGTCTGACGCGATCTGCAGGAACTTGAAACCCATATGCCGGGAGATTCCAAAGATGGGATTGAAGTCCCAGGGAGTCGTGGCGCCGGGGCGAATGAAGATTCCGCCGACCTCGCCTTTCCAGAGTCTGGTGAATTCCATTCCTATGCTCCCTCGAGTGATTTCGAAGGACTTGAAGATGCGGTTA
>JBFFMO010000482.1:0-4325 GCA_041554035.1 Allomicrovenator sp.
CAGACAATCTGGCCGACGAACTTACTTTGGCTGGTTATGGTTCAGGCAACGCCAAGGTGGAATCTGCCAGCGCTGGCACTACATATTGTTGGCGCACCATGAGCTCGACCACTTCCATCAACGCGTCCAAAACAGGACGGTCAAGTTTTTTGGCCTCATGAGCGGCTGAGTTGCCGAACAGACGTGCTTTGTCTAGAAGATCCGCACCGGCCTGCGTGATCACGCCAAGGTTGACCAACGAACGGATCTTGTCTTGTAAGTTTCCCCCTCTCGCGCCGGCTTCGTGGCATATCATTTCCACTACTAAACGCATTCCTATCCCGGCCAATATTGGCTGGTCACCTGCCAACGCTTGAGACGTTTCACGGTAGGCGGCGTATACCGTATTGGGTATGGCGTGGTGGAAAGATAACTCGGCGCCCTCGCGACGTGGCGGATACAAATCGACATATTCATCTGTGACCCAGCTACCTTGTTCGTCATAACTATAGTCCTCTGAATTAGACTGGACTCGCCGAAACGACACTGTGTCACAACCACAACACGACACAATTTGATACTCTTCGTTCCAATGAATGTCATGGACACAGCCACTCAGCACTTCATCATGAAGAACGTTATGATTGGTCTCACGGACACAATTTGGGCAGAGAACTTTCACACGTTTCATATTGCCTCCTTGTTGACCTGGTCGACACGGATCCAGACGGTCTGCCCGAGCTTGCCTTCGATGATTTTTTACAGCCGAGTTCTGTTGACTTCTTTACGACGAGTCCAAACGACACGCCCTACACCTGGGCCGTCGGTCAGCATGATTTCGATATCATCGCCGTCAATTTTGGAAATGATTGCTTCGGTATTTACCGGCGCCTGAATGATGTGTTTCGACTCGATCAACTGCGTAATCAAATACCCATCAGCATCGTTTGCTGCTGCCTTCATGATATCGCGCGACGCATAAACGACTGCTGGGGCGGCCTTCTTCTTCTTAAAGCCAAGGTACACAGGGTTTCCAACCTGCAGCTCGTGGGCTTTTTGTTTCGCAGCCGCATGTTCATCACGTTCAGCACTACGTGCCATCTGACGCATGGATTCTTTGTATGAGAAATCGCTTTCGATTCCTTGGTGCGTGGGCGGCACTGTGGTTGAACCCATGACCCATTGACCAATAAAACCGGCAAGCACCGCAAACGCCAACACGGCCACGCCAATCATCACCGCCTTGTTCCGCTTCTGCTTCATATAGCGGTACTCGTCTAGGACAACCCTGCAGTGTGGACATACCAACCCATTCTCGTCTTCGATCTCTTCGCCACAATGCTCACAAAATGTGGTGCCCATGCTCCCTGCAAGGAATGATGTTAGACGACGACTGGTTTGTTGTTTCCAATCATCACAAATCCGTCATGCTCAGTGCGGATTCCAGCCGAATGTTTTGCGGTGTTGATGTTTGCGCTTGTCGTCGCCCAAATGTTCTTAAAACTATCGTCTTCAAAAACTTTCCACCACGTGGTGGTTACATTACTAAGTTTGACCCAATGCTGGGCGGTCATGATTATGCCAAAAGCAAGCCGTTCGGCATCTGTCGCTTTGAGATCCAACGTCAACATCACATTAACTGCCATTCTCCCACCTTCTAGTTTGGAAACTTCAGCCTCAGAAGTGAGCCTGATTCATCGAGTTTTTCGACGTAACTTGTCATGAGCGCCGTGGCCCAGACTGAATCGAGATCGCCCTCAGACCAGCCAATCTTTTGCATGAGGCGTTGTGGCGTGACGGAGACGGCCTTGATGGCGTCGACCCAGAAATACGACCAGGTGGCGAGCAGGAGCTTTTCGAGATTTGGAAGTGTGTTGTCGAGCATGACGGCGTCGCGCCATGTGGCGACCATGTCTTCGTTGTCGACTGGTTGTGCGGCGAGGAGCTCGGCCGCCTTTGCGTGGAACTCGCGAACTGTGACACCGAGTGCCGTGGTAACGTCGTCTAGGTGCTCTTCGGGGAGAATCCCAGACCTTTCCCAATAGCTAACAGTGGATGGGTACACGCCAACTGCTTCAGCAATCGTGACCTGAGTCACGCCCAACTGCTCACGAAGAATTCTGAGGGCTAGGCCGTTGACCTGCCGCAATGGCAACGCGTCATTGGCTGTGGCACCCGCAGCTTCCAGCTCGTCGACCGTCACATCAAACAATTGAACGAGTGTAGGGAAGTACTCGGTCGGCACCCTGCCCGTCTTCTCCCAATGCGAAACATTGCTTTGCGAGACATTACAAGCATCAGCCACAGCGCCTTGACGAATGCCACGCTGTTTTCTGAGCACCTTAATTCCATGTCCAATCACAATCATGTCCTGCCCTTTAAGTACAGGCAGTGTCTCTATTTTCGGCATTGCATTCAAGTTCATGGGCACGCATGAAAGCGTCACTAATTATTAATATTACAAATTATCATTGATTTAATTTGCATCGGAAATTAGTCTGGTCAAACCAAACGGGGCTAGCCCATCAAAAAGCAAAGGAAGTGGTTATGACCAACTCATTCAAAGAAATGCGTTTGTTACGCGGTTTGAAGCAATCGGAAGTTGCTGAGGCACTCGATGTGAGCCCTGCAAACTACTCAGTCTGGGAACGCACAAATCGTGTGCCAATCAAACATCGCGCAAAGTTCGCGAAGTTCTTCGAGCTCGACATGTCCGACTTGGTGCTCACCACGGAAACGATTGGGGATGCTCTGGAAGAGCTGATGGCTGATGTCCAAGACATCGAACAACGCATCGTCAGTGTCCGCCAGCGTTCGGCGCAGCTGTGCTCGGCCTACAAAAAAGCAGCTTGAGCCAACCACCAATCATTTAAAGACAAATTTCGCAGGAGCGAAGATGAGCAACCTAATTCAGTTCCCAAAGACCAATCCGATGCATGAACTCTTGAGCAATATGTTCGAGGGCCATGAAGTCCGGACAGCCATAAAGAAAGACCAAACCATTTGGTTCGTCCTGAAAGATATATGTGAGGCCATTGGGATTTCTGACTATCACCAAGCCGGTGGACGACTTCGTGAGAATCAGAGGGGTATGTGTGTTGTACCTACCCCCTCTGGAAACCAAGAAATGACGGTAATTTCCGAGTCCGGGCTGTACTCGGTGGTCTTGAAATCCCGCTCACCCAAAGCCCAGCCTTTCCAGGAATGGGTCGAAGACGTCGTTCTTCCTGCCATCCGCAAGCATGGCCAGTTCAACGCGGCCGAGAATGACAATGCCACTGGGATCGACGTCCGCGATCCAAGACAGCTGGTCAATATCGCGATGCAGCTCATCGATGTGAACCAAGAACTGACCGACGAAGTTCTGAAGACTCGCACGCAGCTCGCCGAAGCGCAGCCAAAGGTGGAAGCGCTTGAGCGCCTGACCGTGGCCGATGGCAGCTTCAACATCACGACGTCGGCGAAGCTGCTACAGGTCCAACCCAAAAAGCTTTTCAAACACCTGTCCGAAAATAAGTGGATTTACCGACGTGCCGGCCAGAAGAACTGGCTTGGGTACCAGGACAAGATCCAATCCGGCTTGCTCGAGCACAAAATCACGACCGTCGTCGACGCCACGACAGGCGACGACCGTGTTTACGAGCAGGTGAAAGTAACTGCGAAGGGATTGGCCCGGTTGGCCGAGGAATTTGGCCAGGAAGCCATTTAGAAGAACATCGCGAAGGACGGCGGTATTGAGGGGGAACGCCGCCGAACCTTCACAATATTCACGAGTGGACAGTGCTTGAACACCGTTTCACTCAAAACGACCCGAGAGAGTCATGTCTACAAAAAATACACACGACAGTTGCGCGGTGCAACCGCCAAGCGAGGGAGATATGAGCGCAGAGATCATCAGTATCGTTTCGGCGGCCAATGCGCGCCGGTTCGGCGAGCCTGCAGACGCCCTCATTGAGGGATATCCAAAGGCAGGTTGGGTGCAAGGCCAAGCCTTCATTTACTGGTCCGACCTGAAGTTGCGCTACCTTGCAGTTGAGCTCATCCACACACGCCAGCTGCGTATGATGGAGCGCGGTGTTTATCACCATGGCCTGCGCTGTGACGATTGTGGTTGTCATGGGATGGACCTCTCCACCTCGTCCGACTGCACCATAATTCACATTGAGTGCACACATTGCGGCAAGATGTTGCGCCGGACTGTTCCCCCGGAAGCCATCTTGATGAAGGCCAGCACGAAAGAACGTCGCTGTCTGCGCTGCGGGACCTTCACCCATTCACAACACCGCATCTGTCGCGGATGTGAGCACAACACGTTTCGACCGAATGGTCAGTGGTGCGAGCTCCAC